>JBEKXG010000159.1:0-8900 GCA_049512295.1 Syntrophobacteraceae bacterium | reverse complement strand
TTGCCGAACCTCGGCCTCACCGAAGGCGAGGAAGAATTCTGAAGGGGCTTGCGGCTACGCCTACGGCGTACCCGCTGCTAATAAAACGATTGAAGGCAAGCCAGGCGTGTGGCACTTCAGAAGGTGAAGTGTATAGCGATGTATAGACTTCGCTTCGCGGACCTCGCCTGCTCCGGAGACCTCCACATGCTCGTTGCCTCCCGCGTGCCCAGCGCCGGGCGACGCGCATGAGCGCGTAGCGGGCAGGCTGACCGCTTCTAGCGCGTCTATCCGGCGCGTTGGGCAACTGCGGGAGGCCTGGTCCAAGGAACTGCTAACCAAAATCTGCCGCAGAGAGGCCATTTTCAGGACCCAACCCATGCCATAACCCGGCTTTTCAAGACAGCCGTTTACAGCAAAGAGCATGGCTTACTTACTCTCCACGCATTGGAAGTCCGCCGTCCCCCCCTCCAAACCCTTCAATGCATCCAGATTTAAAGCACTGAACGGTGTTTCAAATGTGCATGGAAGGAAATCGAATAGAAAACAGAAGTGCCACCCGCGCCATTTCATGCAGGGTATGTGTCACTTAAGTGTATCACATCTGGAAAAAATCGGGAAAAAATGACTTGCGAAAAACTTCCAAGTAACTCCTTCGCCTGATGGGGCGGCGAGTACACAGAGTTACTTGTAGGTAAGTCTGCTCATCTAAAACGCTCGATTTTGATGGAAACAAGGACGTTGTAAGAAGAGAGTATGAACTCCTTTTTATGTACGGATTCAAGCAAACACAAATCATTTGCCTGGTTCGGGCGGGTGGGCCGCCTTTGACTTGCAGGCGCGCCACTTTTCAGGCAACTTCCGCCTTAAGATGGGGAAAATGATCGCAAAAATGAAATGCCGGTCCCGTAATTTCAACTACTTAGCGTGATGGGCCTCGAAACTATCGCAGTAGTATCGAGTAGTTGTCTTGGTCAGACCCAATGTCGAATGTCGTTAAAAATCGGCGCATGCCTTTGGCCGGTTGCATGCAGGACTTAAGGGCAACGCTGTCCATCGGTTGGTCAATGACATTTCGCACAGCTCGAATTGGCCTTGTACGCAAAACTCAGCGGCTTTCCGCTTTTCCCCAATATCGAGAGCTTCGCCGAGGGCGGCGAGAAAAATAGAGCCGGATGGTTCTGCACAGACGGCGCCGGCGCCACGGGCGTGACTGTGTAGACACCGTTGGCCAGCGCGCTGAAGATGAAATTGCCAGAGCCGTTCGTCGCTGTGGTTTCGGCGGCAGCTCCACTCAGGTTGATAGTTATGCCGTCCTGGCCGAGTGTCCCGAGTTTTTTACCTTTATACGGCGCCACCTTCCCCGAAATGCTAATGATGGCGCCGGTAAAGTTACAATATATATTCTTGTTCGCAATAGCGACCTTTGTGCTTATCGGCTTAAAGGCGTAGCCGGTCATGGAAGACTTCACCGTATAGCTTCCTTTCAAAAGGCATGGAAATGAGTAGGTCCCGTTGCCGGCGGTTGGAGCCGTAGCCGATGAGGCCCCGGTAAGAGCCATGCGGACCCCCTGCAAGGGGTTCCCGCCGCCGTCTTTTACAGACCCCGAGATGGAGTAGGCCGGCGCAGGTGTGGCTATAAAACCATGGTTTCCATTGTTTAAGTAATACCCGGTCACTTGGCCGCTGTTGTTTATTCCCTGCACTTTGGTGGTTCCATAACTGGATGGGTAGTCAATCGTGGTGAAAGTTGAGCCGTCGGCGCTCCTCACGAAACCGTGCGTCGTGCCGCCGCCCACTCCTTGCGAGTAATACCCGCTAATCTGTCCGCTGTCGTTGATGCCATAAGGGGCGGTTCCGGACCATTTATCACTGCTGGCGTATGGGTCGTCAAACGTTGCGAAAGGGCCATTGACGCTTCCCACAAAGCCGTGGGAGACCAGATTGGCGTCCGTGTAATACCCCGTTACCTGGTCGTTGTTATTAATGCCCATGGCAGAGGTCCCCCAGACGGCGGATGGGTCGCAAATGTCGGTGAAAGAACCTCCAGGGCTTCTAACGAAGCCACACATATTTTGGGCTGAGTACCACCCTGCTACTTCGCCGTTCTTGTTAATACCAAAGGCGTTGGTGTATGTATAGGGGCCGGCGGACGTGTCAAACGTGGTGAAATGTGAGCCGTCAGCGCTTCTCACGAAACCATGCAAATTGTCATCGGCGTCCACATAAGACCCGCTCACCTGGCCGTTGTTGTTGATGCCATATGCGCTGGTCGCCTGCTGACCCGGGGACGAGCAGTCAAACGAGGTGAACTTTCCTCTGGCGCTTCTCACGAAGCCATGAGTGTCTCCATTGTCGTTCCAGTACAACCCTGTCACTTCGCCGCTGTCATTGACGCCCTGCCCCTTGGTGCCCATTACAGAGACAGTATTGCTGTGAGGGAAGTCAAACGATTGGAAGGTGTAGGCGGAGCACTGAGCCCGGACGGCGGGCGTCAGCGCAAGCAGCGCGAAAAGAAATGTAACGGCCGAAACTTTTATACGCTTCATGGTATATTTCTCCTTTTTCAGAAAGGCGCCGGATCCGGATATAAGCTTTGAACCGAGTTTGTGAGCAATTGCCTTAACAACCAAACCAGAGGGCGCCAATCTGTGAGCAACCTCGGCATCAGCCGGCCCGCTCTCAAGAGGCAAAGTAAGTGGCAGAAATTAACTGCAAATTACCAATTATCAGTTTAAAGCGCAAGTATATATAAATTATTAGACTCTCATTAGGCTTTTATGACACATATATTCAATAATTGTAGAGCACCGCGCGACGCCGGGCTTTTTGAACAATGGACTGGAACGATCCCGACAAAGCGTTGGAGTCGTCTCGATCCTTGTTAGCATTCATCATTCCAGTTCTGCAACTCAGCTTGAGCCATGCGCTCTTTCGCCCTTCCATATCCCAATTCGATCATCTCGGCCGCCAGATCGAACTCCAGGGTCTGGCATGCGTTTCTGGGAATCTCTATGACAATGTCAGGTGGATAAGCGGCGAGCTTTTGTCGTGCTATGGCTCTCTGCATAGCCTCAAACGCCTGGATGGCGATATCGTAGGCCCCCCAATCTCGACCGCTGCTTTTAATCGGAATAATGCATCAACTATGCACTTCGCTAACGCCGAACCGAATTTAGAGTCCGATTCCGCCCGAAAAACTCCCTTGACAACCCGATATACCGCAAAATCATACGATTCCCCGATCAAACATGCAAGTGAAACATCCCTGAGACTGGTTTTTGCAGTTTTAGGACACACCTCCTCTCCGCAGTTAGTGGACTCGTTCTGCCGCCCCACCGGGTAGGGCGGGCGTCAGGCGAATAAGATACGATAGTAACGGGCGAGGCAAAAAGCCGACGTAACGTGAACGTACCATTTCCTGGCATGGTAGACACCACCTTGGCCCCAACCTTTACAAGCCGCCTGATGCGCCTGGCGGGGCCTTGAATCAGAGAACGTTCTCGCCCCAGAACGCCGCATCCCGAATCATATGGAGCAGATTGCAAGCAAGACATCCGACGAGAAGCCTTGCTTGATTGGCTGCAAACCGATGGCAACTTGTCTTGTCCCATCTGAGGGTATTCTTCCCCTCTTTGATCCGGTTTTCAATCTCAGCACGACCATTGTAAATCCTAATTACCTTGCGCGCTTCAAGATTCGAGTTTGTCACAACGAATCCGACACGCGGAAAGAGTTCACCCACATGCCATTCTATTTTACAGACCACCCTTCGGGGTTTATTCCATCCACGGAGCCAAAACTGTTTGAACCAGGACCGGTAGCGGTCAACCAGAGGAGAGAACAGGTCGAGAACCCCATCAGCCGAATGGGCGTTTCCGGGTCTAAATCTTGCGCCCAAGAGATCTCCGTTGCCGGTGAAGGAAAACAGAGGATGGTAGCAGAGTTGCTCGAAGTAACCGTTGAAGGCTGCGCCCTCTTGCTTTCCGTGAACGGGGTCTTCGGTGGAATCGATATCGATAATGAACCGCCGTTTATTTCTGCGCCGAAGGAGGGTGTGGGCGGATCGGCTCAGCGCATTTTCGAGGGCTTTTAAGCCCTCGTGTGTTGCGAGAATCTTGTTCTCGAACCGGCAGAGTGCGGATTGGCTGGCGCCGCTTTCATGCTCTTTTCCCAGAGATGTTGTCTTGGTCAGACCCTTTTGCCTACTGAATTAAAAAAAAGGGCGGCGCATCCGAGGTGCACGCCATAACTGTCACACGTGCCTTGCCCGGCTGAGCCGAAGAGAAGAGGACAGGAAGACGTGGGGCAGGACTATTAAGTCCGCTCATCTAAAACGCTCGATTTTGATGGAAACAAGGACGTTGTAAAAAGAGAGTAGGAACTCCTTTTTATTTACAGATTCAAGCAAACACAAATCATTTGCTTGGTTCGGGCGGGTGGGCCACCTTTGACTTGCAGGCGCGCCACTTTTCAGACAACTTCCGCCTTAAGATGGGGAAAATGATCTCAAAAATGAAATGCCGGTCCCGTAATTTCGACTACTTAGCGTGATGGGCCTTGAAACTATCGCAGTAGTATCGAGTAGTTGTCTTGGTCAGACCCAATGCGGCGGTTAAATTGACAAAGCTCTTGAATAGACCCAAACCAGTAAAGCGGATACCGACGGTGCATGGTATTGGTTTATTTATTTTGACAAAGACTGGTATAGCCTGTAGTAGGTCAGAGCTATGGCTGGTCCGCTTCTCCATCATCATGCAGGTCTATGCCCGACAGCCACTCATTCCCGTTTCTACCTTTTCCGCTCCAAACCCTCAAGGGTTCCGTTTTATTGTGAAAGTTCGCTAAGAAAACAGAGTTGACAGAAGGATTCGCCTCATCTATCCTTTTGATGGTGAGGGCATCGATGCGGCATAGAATTACACAATAGCTGTTCCATCAATTGGACAGGATGTTGTATTGCCAAGTTAGTAAAACAGGGTGCCTTGACCAGCTTCTAATTGGTTCCGATATTCGGGATTGAGGAGGCAAAGCATGTATAAACATTTAGTCTTGTTGGTAGCTCTTTCCTTTTTCGGCAGTTCCCTTGCTTATGCAGGTTTCGATGAGGGTAAAGCGGCTTGTCAAACAGGTGATTATGCCGCTGCTTACAAAGAGTTCAAGGCGGCGGCGGACCAAGGGAATGCTGACGCGCAATTTCTTCTGGGAAGGATGTACGATGAAGGCGAAGGCGTGCCGAAGGACTTTGCCGAAGCCGTAAAGTGGTTTCGCAAGGCGGCGGACGGGGGGAATGCTGACGCACAAGTTCGTCTGGGAACGATGTACCACTTTGGCCTCAGAGATACGAGGCTCGGCGTGCCGCAGGACGATGGCGAAGCCGTAAAATGGTTTCGCAAGGCGGCGCACCAGGGGAACGCTCACGGGCAAACACATTTGGGAAGGATGTACGATAAAGGCGAAGGAGTACCGCAGGACTATGTGAAGGCGCATATGTGGTTCAACTTGGCCGCAGCACAAGGCGATGACATTGCTCGCTGGAACAGAGATAAAGTAGCTAAGAAGATGACACCTGCCCAATTCGCCGAAGCACAGCGGCTTGCGAGGGAATGGAATCCAAACGTTAAAGACTAGACCTTCAGGGCATTTTCCGTTCGTCATATTTTACTGTTCTTCGATTGGGACCGTTTCCGAGAGGTAAGTTATGAAAAAATTAACTCTGTTCCTGTTCGGTTTGCTCCTAACGGCATGTGTAAGTGCTGGAGTGGAAGTCACTCAAAACCAGGTCGCAAGCCTCCAAAAAGGCGTGACTACCTATTCTGAAGTTCTTGCCAGGTTCGGAAAGCCCACATCCGTAATGCTCCGTGGCGATGGTTCTAAGATCGTTTCGTACGTCTACGTTCACAGTCAGGCCAGACCGCAGAGCTTTATACCGATTATCGGTCCGCTTGTCGGCGGAGCCGATGCCAAATCAAACGCTGCTACCCTCGTTTTCGATAAGAATGGAATCCTTACCGATTATTATGCTTCCGAAACAAACGTTGGGGCTGGAAGCGGTGCTGCTGGCGGGACCTACAGGGAACAAATCGACCAGCCCCGCGAGGCTACGCAACCGTAGTAAATACCTGGTGGACAAGAGACATTCCTAAACAGGGAGACCTTTATGCAATGTCTACATTCAGGATACAATAATTCTGATTCTGATACTGGAGTATGTTTCGTTTGCGGGTATAACCTTAAAAAGGTGATGATGAAAGAATCATATACTACGCAATCTGAACCTATTCAACCAGAAGGGCAGATGGATACTTACAATTATTCTAAAAGATTGATAGGTTCTCTCTTAACCGCTATAAATCTTGCGACTATCCTTTTTCTGGCTGCGTGCGCGCCGCGCATGGATATAACCCCCGCAGCACCTCCTGATTATCAGACAATTTTATCGCCTCCAATCGGAGAGACAGCCAGTGCACAAGTTGGTGATACGATAATCACTATGGCACACACTTTGTCTTCACCGGCGATAGAGTTTTTGAATGACTGTTCCTTTTCAGAGAAATTTGATCGGCCAGGAACTGGAACTGTCGAGTACAAGGTAAGCAAGGGAGCTATATTCACACAGGATAATATAAGTAATGGGGTTCCCGCATACTGCGGTCAAACCTCACAATACGCACCGCCTATCGGGTGGGTGCCAGTGAGACATTGCGTCGCAATTAGCGGTGGTAATCTCATTCCTTTTCCACAATCTGAAATGATAGTGCAGTCTGATTGTCGTGTAGTCGCAAAACAGGTAACTATGGAGGCGCAAGATAGTTTTAAGCGCGAAATTTTATATGATGGAAAATCTGGAACAACTATTCATCTTTCATATAGGGAATTTGCTAGAGATATGGCTCGACCGGCGTTCACGCAGGAACTGTATTATGACATTCGCGATGACCGAGTTATCGGATTTAAGGGTGCGCGGTTCGAAGTGATAGATGCTAACAATACAGGCATAAGATATAGGGTTCTGAGCGGATTTTAAAGGGTTTTTATCACTTGTAAAGAGTGCGGGGAGGAAGCTCTAGGATCGATTGGCTATTTCACCGTGAACCGTCAGATTTTCTTCAAGTCAGTTCAAAAACCTGGGCAGGAACCTGCTTGCTCATTTCCTGCAAGACTGGTTCAATGCCTCTATAAGCATTCTTGACTGACTCCTGATCCAGACTCCATAAATACTTTGCTGCGGTACCTGGTAAATCCGGAATGGCTAATCCATAATCAGCAGTGGTTCGAACCATTCTCCAAAAGGCTGAATCTGCGGGCGTACTAGAAAGCTTTTCGCGAAGGGAGTAGGAAAATAGTCTGCTAATAGCTTTCATGTTCTCGTGAAGCTCAGTTCCTCCGTTGGAATGCATAACCTTTTCGGTATCAACTCCAGCGGCCCTTACTATGCCTAAGTCATGGTACGAGCTTCCACCTACACCGAAAAACATGAGATATTCACATGCCTCCAGATGAAAATCCAGTACCTCAAGCCTCAACCTTGCGGCGTTCCCAAATTCGTTGAGCCTTTCGTGGATACGCGCTTCAGCGCGATAGCAATGAGAAATGCGGTCTGAATGGTCCTGAATTGATCTCAAGTTGTTATATATGTTAAGTAATTCTTCAGTATTGCGGAGTCTTGAGGTATGAAAAGCGATATATTCGGCATGATTCTTTTTTACTATTTCTAAAAGTCTGTGGAATGTTTCATTTCTCGCGTCCTGAAAAAGCTCAATAGATTTACGGAACCAAGTCACCCTGTTGTCCTCGTCAACGGCCCCAAAGGCATTCTTAAGCGAATCGTGGGCACTACGAAACCGAGCGAAATATTCGGCATCAATCTTCCCTTCCATCCTTTGCAACTGTTCTTGAATCTGTTTCAGTTTATCGTTCAAGGCGTATTCCGACCAGAGATCAATCAAAAAGGTCAGGATTGTTACAGCAGAGCCTATTCTTTTTAGAGATTTCCCTTCCTTCAGCCAGTGGACAACCTTGTTACGCTCGGAGGTAACGATGACTCCTCCTTTCCTTATGTATACGCCAGTCTTGAGCCCGTTCGCGACGGCTTTTGGGACATCAAATTGGACTACTAACTTGCCGCCTTTACCCACTTTTTCGAGGATGTGTCGTAGGAGCTTCAGATTCCGGAGACGCTTGAGCGGAGCAAACCGCGATTCCTCTTCGGGGGCGTGGTTGGCATAACAATCTTTGGGAAAATCCAGCTCGAAATCGACTTTCTCAAGTTCTTCTTGGTTGACCATTACTATGTACCTCTACTGAGATGTGGAGTTTCTGTATAACTCCAACCGGGGAAGGTTTTCCGTCCCTCCTTCGGACCTCTCAAAACCTACCGGCTCACTGTCAATTTAAGTGGACACAATATCCTTGAAGTACTTATAGCATATTTTCCCCTTTTCGAAAATCAGGTTGAGAGAGTAGTATCTATTTTTTAATACTTTGATACGGGAGTTCTACCGGCGAGAGGTCCACTACCATCATAAAGCCGCTAGGCGTATTCCCTTACTAGCGTTTATTCACCCCAGCCTTATACGGCCCATCAGCTTTCTTATTGTCATCGACGGGCTTATACGGACCTGTCTTTTCCCGAGCACGCGCCTCTTCGAGTTCCCTCTCTTCTCTCCAAGTCCTCTCAAGGTCCTGTTCGACCTTATAGGCGGAAACGAGGCGCATGGTGTCCGCCATAGAGTGTGGGTTACCAAAAAACAGGTCTAAGAAATGTGGATGGAACATGGCTATCCTTTCCAGTCGTGTTTAGCCGACAAGTCATTGATTCTATGACACTATTAGTATTTTAGGAATTACCTATAAAAGCATCCACTTGCCGCCGGCAAAAAAAGTGGCTTTGATCCTGTTGGCCCTCAAATAGTTCACTA
>JBEKXG010000158.1:0-8909 GCA_049512295.1 Syntrophobacteraceae bacterium | reverse complement strand
GCTGTGGACTTCCCGGGATCTGACAAGTTCCCTTAACGTAAGAATGTCGTTCATCTCCCCCTTTCTCCCTCCCTCACCCTATACGGAAACCACGGCCAGCCGGCGAAACAGGAGGGAAACGGGTTCTATGGGGAATAATCTCGGGAATTGGTTGAGGTTCGCATTCAGGAGACCCAATGTCATTTCCCGGCGATGAGGATGGGAACCACAAGACCCGCGAAATCCGTAATGACGTGGGCTACTATGTTTGCGAGCAGGTCCCGGCGCCACAAATAGAATGCCGTCGTAACCGCGCCTGACAGGACAAAGGTAAGAGATGTCCACCAACCCCACATTGGAACATGCGCCAATGCGTTAACGACAACCGACGCCAAGCCTGCAATGGAGTAACTTCCGGTCAGTCCCGCAAGCCTCTCGATCACGTAACCACGGTGCAGGAATTCTTCCGCGGTACCGCCGATTATTATTATCAGGGTAAGGTACCAGGCCGGATACGCCGCGAGTTTTGCGATGCCTTCAGTAAACCATGGTATCCGGGCAAGCGCCATCACCCAGCCAAGGAACGGAGAATAAACCCAGATCAGAAAAGCAGCGAAAGCACCGCCCCGGGCAATTGACTGCAGGCTCAACGGTCTTATTCCAATTGATGAAAGCGTCTGTCGTTCCCAAAAGATCAGAATCACCAGGACCATTGCGCAAATCAACACAAGCACCAACTGGGCGAGAATTGACTCCACGAGGTTGGGTCGGTCCGGGAGAAACGTTTTGCTTAAAAATGCCAATCCCGCCGGACCGAATAGAGCAAGACACAGTCCGATGTATGTTGCAGGAATTTTCCTGTCGATCATGATTTTTCTCCTGGAAGAATGAATAAATTATTACCGGCTGCATCCGCGCACTGCACCCGTGCCTTAATACTAAAAAATTCTTGAGAGTTTGATAAAAAGTTTGATGGTTCCCGTCAGAACCGAGGAGGAACCCTTCTGCGCCTGGATGAACTGGATTTCGGTGGATTCGCAAATAATGCAGGCAGCGTCCGATCCGAGAGAGCGTTGCCGTAGGGAGCAGGCATTTCGTTGAGACAATAAGGACAAAACTTGGATTGAGGGCGAAGGGGCGTAAAATCACCGGTATGAAGGACGAATTCACCCTTTGTGAGCCCCAAGGTCTTTTCGGGGATGATTTGGAGATGCCTGATAGGGTACCGGCCCGGCCCGATATATAGTGCAAAATGTCTTGGCCCGGTACAACCTCTTTGGAGTTGGTCATCTGTTCGTGACGGCGAAGGGCAAGAAATCGGGTCCCAAATGGATTTGTTGAGTCAGTAATTTCAGATACTTACCGCGTACGACTTTTTGAGTATTTCTATAAAAATAATTACTTAACTTGGTCAGACCCAATACTATTCATGGTCAGACCCAATACTATCTCACGATTGTGATTGAGTCAATGGAAGAGGCATTGGAGCAGATTATTCCGGAAGTCCCGTTTGTGGCCGAGCCCAGAGTGGCTGAGGCTTGGGGATGATACCCACCAGGCGAGCAGTATCCAGGAAACATGCTGGTGCTGGACGTTATAGATATGCTGTTTCCCAGGAGCCTAAAAAAATATGACAAGCTTGGGTATAAGAATATGATTAAACTGAAATAAGGCAGAGACGCACGCAAATCCGCACGCAAAAAATCTTCAGGACAAGGTGCTCACGGAAGTCTTCATGGAAATCTCTCAAAGCTGGACTGTCTTTATTCTGCATCGGTCATCGCAGTGGCTACTTTTTCTTATGCAATGCCTTCAGTTGCTTTAGAATCGTGTCCTGGATCCAAATGAGCCCGGTGTGTGAGTAGAGCACTTTGCAATCTTCAGTTGAAACGATCATGATTGTCGGCGTGTCCGGACCGTCCATGTACGCAAAAATTCTAAAACCCTCGTCGTAAAATACAGGAAAAGGCGGGTTGAACTTCTTCTTGTAGGCTCCCAACTCGGCTCGCCCGTTGTCGCTCGCTATGGCTATAACCTTTACGTCGGCCAGGTCCGGCTCGGCTTGTATTCTTTTGTAAATACTATTCATTGTTGGGGCATTTGACAGACAGTGCGGGCAAACCGCGCTCATGAACTCAATGACGAGCAGCTTTGCCTCTATATCGGAAACCTTGAACGGCTCCATGGTCTTAAGACCAAGATATTTTTGCACCTGCTCGGAATCAGGGGCCGGAATGGTGAAAGCGGCATGCGGAATCTTTTCAACGCCACCGAAACCAAAAAAACAAAAAACAGGACCGGACCACAAAAGGAGCAACGCACAGATACCCGCCTGAAATAAATTGATAAACCCCTTCCTTTTCATTCCTCTCCCTCTCTATCAAGTATCAACCGGAATAATGCATCAACTTCTGCGCTCGGCATCCAAACTGCACATTTGGGGGATCGTTTTTTTGCCTAAAAAACCTACGCTGCACTTCTGAAGCTCCCAAAACTATACAATTTACCAATGGAATATGCAAGTTATATCTCAATGGGATTAGTTTATGCAATTTCAGGACGCACCTCCATCCCCCTGAGTTTACAGCCTGCTTCCCGCCTGCCCGAATTGAGGTGTTTAGGCGAATAGGAACTCAACATAGCTCCTCCTTCTTGATCGGAGAAGTACCGTCTGATGTATTCTCATCTCCGAATCATACATGACCCGAAGTCCATGGGGGTGGTTTTCTGAATCCTGCTGACAGAAAGTCCCTGTCCGGTGAAATCGAACCCTTTTGCCGAAGGCCTGTCAGATCAAGGCATGGCTACTGAAGATGAATGGGGAAACATCATAACGTGCTTGCCTCTCCCCACTCGAATCCTGGATTGATGCTGCGTGGTCTAAATAATGGTAGATCAGCGTATTCCATCCATCAGGAACTGGTAAAATTGAGTCTCCCGGTGGAATTCGCTTGGGTTGAGAGATTTGTGGCCGGGTATTTTTCCAAGTTTGCAGGCATATCCAAGTGGAGGCAGGCATCTGTTGCTGAGGCTAGAGCAGGAAGGCGGGTCAGGACAAAGATCGGCAGGCTCATTTGTATCCCTGATGATTCCATCGACCGCTCTTTATTCAATCTTCCGGTTCAAGCGACAGGCGCAGATGGGTTTAAATTGGCTCTGACCAGTATTTCCGAGAAATTGAATGGCCTTGATGCCCGAATTGTTCATACACAGCATGATGAGATAATCGTAAAGGCAAGGGAGGATGTAGCGGATCAGGTGAAGTCGATTATGGAGGAGTCGGTGGAAGAGGCATTGGAGCGCATTATCCCAGAGGTCCCGTTTGTGGTGGAACCCAGAGTGGTTGAGACTTGGAGATGATTTGGGAGATCCATCGTCTTCAAAAAATCAATGTTTGATTCAACATACCAACAGTGCTCGTCGTTAGTAACGTTTCTATCCGCAGCGCATGCGATCTCGCCCGACATGATGCCGACTGTTGGCACCTCAGAAAAATTCACACAATAAAATCATATGCGTTATGCGTCGGCCTGTCCACGGGACTTCAAAGTGCAAGGAAGGTGGACTTTCGCTGAGCATGAGCTGGCGGCGGCTTAAAGGATCTGTTACGTACAGCGGCAGTTATGATAGGCTTTGATCTTCCTTTTATGCCCGACTCATGATTTATCAACTACCTTAGCCAGCTCTCAGCCAGAGGTCTCATTACCTCGATCCATTCGCCGAAGGTCACCGGTTTGGTGATGAATTTGGTCGCACCCGCTTGCATGCTGAAGGCAATGTCCTTTTCCTCTTTGGACGTAGTCTAAATAACTATGGGAATGCGCATGAGAGCAGGTTCGGCTTTGATTTCGACGAGGGCCACGCGTCCATCCTTGCGCGGCATGTTCAGATAGAGCAGGATCAGGCTGGGCAGTTCTGTTGCATTGGATCGGGAAGCAAGAAGGTTCATGAGTTCGACACCATCCAAAACGCAGGAGAAACCAGCTTTTGCACCGCTTTCCGCAAAAGCTTCAGTGGCCAGCCAACAGTCTTCTGGATCGTCGTCGGCCATCAAGACTGTCTTTTGTGGTCCTTCAGCCACTATACGCCTTCCCACCGGTCGTGCTTTACAGGCAGTCTGATTATGAATGTCGAACCCTTGCCCGGCTCGCTCTCGGCCCCGGCTGCCGGCTGCCGCAACCCTTTGTGGGTCTGCCGGGTCAGGATCACGATGAGGGATTTGAAACCATCCCGGGAAGTTGGCCGCTTCTTCCTGCCCAGTCTCAAGGAGTCGGAGAAAGCACGAAGCCTGTGCATGTTGCGAAGTCCTGGTCCGCAAGGTACGCTATCCCGCACCAATAGGACTGCCAGGTCTTGGTGGTAATCGGCTTGAAGCCCGGATTGTTCACGTCGAAGTAGGCGGTGCAGTGCTTACGGGCAGCCGCATCCTCATGGAGCCGGTTGAAGACGGTATCCAGATTGGCGGGATCGTACAGGCTCACGTCGTACGTTCGATTGAAGTTATATTCCATAGCCCAGTCATTTCGCAGGTAGCCGAAACGGTAGGTTTCGAAATCGATCACGCCGAAGGACGCCCTGTCGTATGTGAGCACCTGGAACGCCGGATTGTTTCCGAACTGCGGACTCACCGCCGGGGTGACATGGACGAAAGATTTGGACCCTCCCTGGTCGGAGATCAGCCTGAAGTGATCCATATGCGTGTGGCCGCAGAAGATCCCGCCGATCACCCGGGAATATGCGACAGTCAGTTCACTGAACTTTTCGAGGAACGTTTGACCCTCGGCATTTTTGTATTCGGTGTCCCAAAAGTCCGTGATTTCGCCGTTTTTGTTGCTCAATGTCGTCTTTACGTCCACTCCGGGCGGGATGTGCGTAATGATCCACACCTTCTCCCCATTTTTCGCCGCCGAATCCAGCTCGGACCCCAACCAGGCGATCTGTTGCCAACCCGCGGCATATTGCGTGCTCTTCACCGAAAAGAAAATGTCGTTCAGGGCTATGATCTTGTTGGTCGGGGCTGCCGCGGGATGGAGGCTATAGCACCCGTATAGGGGGTAGGTGTCCATGAATGAGGTTTCCTGGCCGGCGTCCCCATTGATATATGCAAAGAAGATATCCTCGGTGTCGGGGAGAAACGTGTCGCCTGGGGGAGGCGCGATGCCGAAGTCAGTGTAGCTGTCGTTGTTGCCCAGAGTGAAGTAGATGGGCACGTCGCTGAAGTATAATTTGAATTCGTAGTTGATGAAGCTCAGCGTCTTCTGCACGAATTCCTCGACAGTTACTCCGGGGTAGGGGTGCTTCGAATATTCAGCTTCGAGCCCATGGCCCAGAAGATCACCGGAAAAGATAATGAAGTCCGGGTGCGGGCAGATGGTTTGCATCTTGCGGATCGTTGCATTGAGGAGCGAAAAGTTGGTCTGCTGCCCGTAGGCGCCTTTAGCCCGGGGGTGCTTTAAATAAATGGAGTGCCAGTCTTCATAGTCGCTTGTCGCTATCTTCTTGCGGACGTTGTTGGCAAAGCCCTGAAAAGGATCGAAGTGGATATCGGTAACGCTGATGACCGTTCCGGTTGTTGCCCCGAGCGCGTGCTGTATAACGCTAAGCCCGCAGAAAAGAAAAAACGCCAGTACGCATACGGAAAGAGATCGCCGCCACATAGCTTACCCCCTTGTGATTGGTGTCATTTCATTATAGTATCGGCTCTGCAAGGATAATGCATGAGGCGTTTTCTGAGCGGAAATCGGTCAGGATTATTCAAGAAAGAAAAGTTGGCGAGTTCCGGCCCTCTCTGAAGGTTGCGAGTTCAACAGATTCGGATCATTTCGGTTCTGCTCGCTCGCCTGAGCAGGATTTTCATCTTTGGCAAGTTGCAGTTATTAGAAACCTCTAAACTTCCGATGATATGTGCGAGGCAATCCTTCATTCGCCGCATGGTCCCATTCACCATTGAAGAAGGCGAGTCCAAGTTTGCAGCGTGTGTGGACTGGACAAAGCGTGCAGCAAGTGCAAAAGCCTTGTGTGCGGAGGCAGAACTGACTGGCCCCCCCCCTTCATCAGGATTACTCACTATGTTTCACGGACTGGAAGGAGATGGCATGATGATGAAGAAACTGGGGTTCCCCAGATGATTTCCGATTTGGTCTGTCTAATAATATTTTTGGTTCCTGCTTTGACCGGGTTAGGGAGAATTGAAACATGCCTATCAACAAAGCAAGAGAAATCACTGATTCAGGTAGTGCTGGTGCAATCACCCGACGGGAATTCCTGTATTATTCCGCCGGGGCATTCGGTGCGATGACGCTGAGTTCATGTGCATTTGGGGGTGTCGGCGCCGGCAAAGGCAGCATCAAGATACAGCAATACCCGATTAGTCCTAAAGTCACCACGACGCTTCAGGAGATGATCTCGTTTCCCAAGACGCTACCAGGTCTGACCAAGCCGCAGCTTTGCCAGGTCGAACAATACGTCAAGTTTGGCTATGGCATCTGGACGCTCGGCTCGCCACTTCCGCTGATGTCGAGAACTGACATCATGCCAAAGAGCTACAGCAAGCCGTCGCCTGCCCGAAGAACCAAGCTCGTCAATTTCTATACTTTTTCTGATATTCACATCACGGACAAGGAGGCGCCAAATCAACTGATCTATTTTCAACAGGCCGAGCGATTCGCCTACAACAACACTTCAATCTACTCGCCGGTGATGATGTGCACCACGCATGTGTTGGATGCGGCGGTTCAGACGGTTAATGCACTGCACAAGCAGAACCCGTTCGATTTCGGTATCTCGCTCGGCGACACCTGCAACAGCACGTCGTACAACGAGCTCAGGTGGTATATCGACGTCATCGACGGGAAAGTCATTACACCCAGTTCCGGCGCCCATCTTGGTGCTGACAGCGTTGACTACCAACAACCATACCAGGCCGCCGGACTGGACAAGTCCATCCCCTGGTATCAGGCGATGGGCAACCACGATCATTTCTATATTGGATCGTTTCCCGTGGATGCGAATCCGGCGCTGGGCTTTCGGCAGTCGTACATTTCCGATTCTGTCTGGTCCATTGCCAACATTCTTGTCCCGAACCTGCGGACATTTCCCGTTTTGTTCAACATTGAAGGGATGACTGCCAAGCCGCAGTTCTACCCGGGCGTGATCGATGGTTCGACCCCGTACGGAAAAATCATCTACGCCGGGCCGGACACCGATCCGGCTTTTGCTGCCGGCGCGCCAAAGGTCGTCGCCGACCCGGATCGTCGCTCGCTTGTGAGGACAGAGTGGATACAAGAGTTCTTCAATACGACGACCAAGCCGGTCGGCCACGGCTTCAATCTGGTCGACAAAAACAGTCCGCCTGGTTTTACCTGTTACAGCTTCGTTCCCAACCCAAAGATACCGCTCAAGGTGATCGTGCTGGACGATACACAAAGGGAAGACGACGGCTCGACCGATATCCATGGCCATGGTTATCTGGACGCGCAGCGATGGGAGTGGCTGCAAGCCGAACTGGCCAAGGGTCAGGCCGACAACCAGTTGATGATTATCGCAGCCCATGTCCCCATTTGCGTTGCGCCCATCGGCTCGGAAATGGAATGGTGGGGCGAGACGGCAAATATCGCGCCCCAGCACCAGAACGCCGTGAGCCTCGCTGACTTGGTCAAGACGCTGCAGAACACGCCCAACCTGCTCGTGTGGATTGCCGGACATCGGCATCGGAATACCGTGAAGGCCTTTCCTTCGGCAGATCCCGCCAAGCCGGAGCAGGGCTTCTGGCAGGTGGAAACCTCGTCGTTGAGGGATTTTCCCCAACAGTTTCGGACCTTCGAGATCTATCTGAACAGCGATTACACCGTTTCAATTGTCACGGTTAACGTTGATCCGGCGGTCGCGGAAGGAACGCCTGCCGCCACATCGCGCAAGCACGCCATCGCGGTGCAGCAGATCGTCCAGAATGAGTTGAATCAGAATTACCCGAACAACTTGACGGCCGGCGGTACCGGCAAGCTCCCCGTACCAAGCATGGATCCAACCCGGCCACAGAGCGACGCACCCGACACCAACGATCCGACGATCAAGTATGTGGATTTGAACAACGCCGCCATTCCCGTACCGTGCCACGGTTCGTACAACGCAGAACTGTTCAAGCAGTTGAGTCCGCAAATGATCAGCGTGCTGAAAAGAACAATAGGGGACACCAATTTCGCATGAACTGGGGCTGGCCGATGAAGTCCGGCGGGTTACAAACGGCACTGCCGGAAAGAACATGGTCTGCCCCCTGTTCTAAAGTAAGCCTATGCTGCCTCTGGTCGCACCAGACAGAATGCCGTTCAGACGTTAGAGTCGGCACTTACGCTGACACGCGCTCTCCATGAACTTTATTGATTGAAGTCCTCTCCTTGGTAGAGTATCGATGTGGACATGGTTTGGGTTCCTCCGTAATTGTTCGATTGGCGTCAAACGAAAACGGAAGCCTGCCATGTCCTTTTCTATTATTCAACTATCTGGGTACGCGTTTGCCGGAAGACCCATCTTCATGATTAAGCACACACCCGGACCCGCCCTTGGTGGTCTCAATCATGGAATAGCCTACGGGAAAATCACCTGATCTTCCTGATCCGCACCCCGCCTGACCCGTCCCCGATGGTTTCGGTCATAGAATATCGTGCGGAGAAATCACCTGATCTTCCTGATCCACACCCCCCTGACCCGTCCTACGTGGTCTCAGTCATAGAGGAGGGGTCAGGCAAAATTGGTGTGCTTCGTGATCTTCAGCCAGCCCTGACCCGTCCTACATGGTTTCGATGTTACTGAACATGGGGACCAATATAAGTCAGGCTAGATTGCCAAAACTGCAACTAATGGAGCCTGACATGAGCGACAACAAAAAAGGTTCTCCGCCATCAAGAACGCCATCGGGAAGGCATTTCCCGGCG
>JBEKXG010000157.1:0-11222 GCA_049512295.1 Syntrophobacteraceae bacterium | reverse complement strand
AATATTCTCTTCTTGGCCGGCAAGCTTTTAGCGTGGTCTGACCCCGAATCAGAACCGTGCTGCGCAGTGAAGAGCGAACAGTGAAGGGTGAAGGGTGAAAAGTTCAAATTCGCCGGTTCGCGCAACTGTTCTCGCTGTATTCGCTGAAAATACAGCGAAATTAAGGGTCTAATTTAATTAACTGATTGATTTAATTTATAGTTTTGACCTTGCATTTCCGCAATAACAGCGGATAACAGCGATGTTTGGGCGCTGCATTTCCGAAGTAACAGCGAATAACAGCGAGCGGGGACGGACAGCGGGTGTCGGCTGTCGGAGCGGAGTGGAGAGACATGGATATGATCCTCGGTCGAGAAGCTGCAATAGTACTCAATTTCGAGCAATATTCTACCACGGGGGGATTGAGGCGGGTCAAACGGCAACCAGAAACGGCAACCAGAAGCGGCAACGAGAAATGGCAACCAGAAGCGGCAAAAAGCAGAAAACAGCGATCGGTGAACAGAAGAAGGAATTGGGCAATTCAGGGCTTGAGAGACCTTAATCGTTTCGAACGGGAATTCCTCCTTTGACGGGAGTGCAATGGGCCGGATAACGCAGGATACGGTGTATGAATGCTCACGGCAAATCGCTACGATGTTCCGCGAGTGCAACGGGATGTAAAACATACGATACGGTGTATGTATTCAGGCCGGGATTCGAATCCGGCTGCCAACTATCGGTTGGAATTGTAATTCATTGAAACGCCGCCAAAAGGTCCCATTATTCCCAGACCGGTAAAAATCGCTGCCGCCTTATTTGTTTCGACAAATATTATGTCTCTGTCTTTGACCTGAATATTGTGGCTGGAGTCTTGCTGGAGGTCATTCATGCTAAATTTGACGATGTCGGGCTTCCCGCCGTTTTCCCTGGACCTGACCAGCGTGATGGCGTCCTGATCTGCTGCGACGCCAAGACCGCTAAATCACGTCTCCGCTCTTGATTTGAATGTTGAGCTCTTCTCCGCCTCCCCTGGCCAAATCATTGAGGTCGATCAGGAATGCTTCGGACCGGTCGGAATCCCTCGATCCCCTGCGGACCTGGACCATTTTGCCGGCCGTCTCCGCAAGGCCCTCCCCGAGAGCCATCGTTTCGAACAGGTTCTGCCGGGCGAGATAAGGGAAAGTGCCCGTCTTTTTAAATGCGCCCATTAGAGTGATTTTGCCGGATACCTGTTCTTTAACGAATATAGTCACATGAGGGTTCTGCAAGTATTTTGCTTTATAGAGTTGCTCTAATTTTTGTTCAGCCTCCCGTGTCGTCAGGTCTTTTACCTCGACGACCCCAAGAAGGGGGAGACTTATGAAACCACGCGCGCCGACCCTTACTTCGGCCTTCAGGTCCTGGGCCTCGAAGACCGACACCTGGAGCAGGTCCCCTTCGCCAATCACATAGTCCTTGAGAGTGGGTGCGCTCTTTACGGAAGCAAAAAGCCTCTCGTTTATTGCTCTTAGTTCCTGTTTTGTCCCGTTTTCCTGTGCCAGGACATCTTCGATTTTTGCATTGGGCGTGGGTCCCTTGACGCACCCAATCATCAAACCGGCTAAAAAGAGAACGGTGCAACAGAAATAAAAATACCTTGTGCGCAATTTCATTTTCGTCTCCATGAACAGGGAAGACGGAGCCCCGGCTTGAAGGCGCCGCCCTCCCCAGCTTACTGCATGTACAAAAAACTTTTACGGACTGCTCGGAGATTTGTTGCCTGAAAGTCCCACCCCAAGGCCCGCTCCGAGGGCTACTGCAGCGCCCGCAGCGACAAGCCAAGTCGTTGTGGAGACCCCCGCAACCGCGCCGGCAGCGCCGGCAACTGCGGGCGAAACCACGGTCAACAGGCCGACTGTAGTGTTGAACACGAGTTGATCGCCTTCGACGGTCACGCAGCCCTCCGTCACAGGGCTGTCTCCTGTGGCTGTGGCTTTATACACCTTGCCTTGAAACTTGAACGTGTAAGTTTGACCCTTTTCCAACGAATAGCACACCTTGCCGGATTCGATAGTCATTTCATTGGGTCCGGTCATGGTGTACTTGGCACCTTCCATCGGAGTAATGGTGGGACCTGCCGCTCCGGCCATACCGGGCAGGGAGGCCAAAAAAATCGCCACTAAAATCCGCGCCACTAGTCGATTCCTCTTCATCGTTTTTCCTTTCTTCTCAGAATGGTTCAAACAAACAACACCCAACTCCCGAAGGAAAAAACAGCAATCTCCGAAGCAAAATTTACCTTTTCCCGGAATGGGACTTCGGTTAGTTTAAATTACCAGTTCCGGCTTCATTTATTTATGACACCCATAGGGGATTTCAATTGGCTGTGCTTTGCAGAAAAGCCCTTGCAATTGTACTACTGGTCCTGTCGGGCTGCCTTCTATGGTACTCGGTGTGCACCTACAAGATTTCAGGACAAAATCCGGCCCGCCTTGGAGACTTTTCCGCCCGCTTTTTCCCGGAAGCCCAAATCTTGAACGGACATGCCAGGTACCTGGCGCTCGACCCCGCCGGGGCTGCGGAATTCTACAGGAAGGCGATCCTTGAGGGACCGTCCTTCATAGACGCATGGATTGGGCTGGCCCGGGCCCAG
This sequence comes from Syntrophobacteraceae bacterium, assembly GCA_049512295.1. Lineage (GTDB taxonomy): Bacteria > Desulfobacterota > Syntrophobacteria > Syntrophobacterales > Syntrophobacteraceae > SbD1. Next base: position 8,611 of record JBEKXG010000157.1, on the reverse strand, counting down.
ATCGTAAACGGACAAAACGAGCAAGCCCGCAAAACCCTCGACATCATTGCTCCGACCCTCACTTCAATCAGCACCTGGAAATTGGATGAATTGCTCTTTGCCTACTGCCTGCACGAAGAGCAGTACTTCGATCGATGCTATAACTATATTCTCTCATATCTTCCCCACCGTGTTCCGGAGGCGAGTTTGACCGCCTCGCAGTTTTGGGGAGGGTGGCAGGAAGTCGTTCTTCACGTTTTCTACTGGAACCGCCCGGTACTTCTGAGCGTGCTCATGGACCGCAGGGAGGTGGATGCTGCGGTCGCACTCTTCAAAATTATGGAAAAAGAAGGCTCACATTTGGAAGAAAACGACCAGCTTCGATTCTGCGATTTCCTGATCTCAAACGATCGGATCAAAGAGGCTAAAGCCGTTTGGCGGCTCTGGAGGAAAAAGGATACCTCCCTCATCGATGACGGTCGGTTTGAGACAGCACCTCTTAACAGGGCCTTCGGCTGGAGATTTAGAAACGATCCGGACGTGCTCGTAGAGCGCGCAACCGGTTCGCCCTGCTCCGGGGATTCCTGTTTGCACATTCATTTCAAAGGGTCCGGCAACGTCAATTGCGACTTGGCGTACCAGATTGTCCCGGTAAAGCCCGAGACCCCCTACTGCCTGTGCTTTGCCCGCAAAAGCAGCAGCCTCTCCACTGACCGGGGCGTGTTCCTGATGGTCAACGGGTACAGAGATGAGAAGTTCAACATTGCGAGCCAACCGGTATTGGGCGATTCCCCGTGGAAGGAGGACAAAATCGAATTCAGTGCTCCGGCCGGATGTGAAGCCATTGTGCTGCGTGTTCGCAGAAATGAGAGTCTCATGATGGACAATAAGATTTCAGGCGATTATTGGCTCGGCTCGGTGGAAGTCCAGGAGAAATGATGGACTTCCACCGAGCCGAGCCAGGTTAGGGGTCAGGGGTGAGGGGTTAGGGGTAAACGCTATCGCGCTGGTCCGGGGTAAGGGGTCAGAGGTTAGGGGGAAGAATCTACTATGCCTGGTTTTCAGGAGTTGAAGGTCTGGCAGGGGGCAAAAGATTTGGCCGTTGAAATCTACCGGATTACTCAAGAGGATCCGTTTACCCGAGACTTTAGCCTGAGGGACCAGATTCGAAGAGCAGCCGTGAGCGTCCCCAGCAATATTGCCGAGGGTGACGAGCGAGGTACGAATAAAGAAGCTGTGAGGTTCTTATATATCGCAAAGGGATCCCTGGCGGAATTGCGAACCCAGCTTCAGATTGCTCACGAGATTGGATACTTGGGTGTCACAGCCCTTAAGAGTTTGGACGAAAAGTGTCGTATCCTTGGGAACATGCTTGGGAGTTTAATTAATGTGCGCAGGGAGTAGGTAAAGGGCAACCTCTAACCCCTGACCCCTCATCTCTTACCTCTCACCCCTAACCCCTTACCTCTCACCCCTGACCCCTTTCCATAACTCATCAGCACCAGAAGTATGACGAAGTACAACTGGTTTGCCGGGATTTGCCAGTTAAACTCAACCCAGATGTGACAAAGGAACGCCGCGCTCCCGGCAAGCGCCCCAATCCGTATGAGCTTTTCTTCTGTTTCCGCCGGCCCCTCTTTGCCCGTGCTCTTCCTTGCCGCCCGGCCTGCCGTGAGCAGCCAGTAGCCCCAAACCAGGAAAAAGATCAGCAGACTGAACGGCAAACCCCATTCCGACGCAATTTCGAGGTAGTCGTTATGCGCGTGTCCAACCTGGATCAGGTCGGTATCGAACACCTGGTAAAGAAAGACAACCGGCGAATATGTCCCGGCCCCCGTCCCGGTCAGCCAATGGTCGCAAATGGCTCTCCAGGTGAATCGCCAAATTTTGAACCTGCCGGGGGCATCCTGCTCGATTTCAGCAAAGCGTTTGACAATGCCCTCGAAACCGATAATCGAGCCGTAAGCCAGGACGACCGCCCAGCAGCCAATGAGAACAAATACTACGGATCTGCTCCGTTTTCCCCCCAGATAAGCCAGGACCGTCATTCCTATTGCCAGGCTTATTATTGCGCCTCGCGATTTGGAGAAAACAAGCCCCAGCAGCACGATCCCGGTGAGAAAAATGAAAAAAATCCGTTTTTCCCGCGTTTTCCTCTGAATCTCTTCTTCCTGATAAGAGCTGATGACTTGCGCCCCCTCACCCCTAACCCCTGACCCCTTACCCCTCATAATCCAAACCAGTTGCAGAGGCCAGATCATTCCGAGAAAAGCCTCATAATGATCGCGGTTTGAAAAAGTCCCATGGGCGGCTTCCCTAGATAGAAGGTCGGTTGAAGGGACCAGGACCTGGAGAATCCCGTAGAGAGCTTCGAAACCGGCGACTACAAAAAGAACGGCCAGGAGCCTGCCCGGCCCTATTATCCCGTCGCGCATCGAACGGTGGAGAACCAGGGCGAAAAGGGCAAGCGTCAGGACCCACAGCCCGGTCATGAATGTATCGATTGGCACGTATGAGAGGCTCGCCCACCAGCGTGACACGCCGGTCGCCTCCATGGACCGGTGCAGCCATTCGGCCCTCCGCGGGCTGAGCACCGATATGAGCGGCAAGGGCAGGGGAATTGTCTGCACAAAAGGATAGGCAATAATGGGAAGAAGAAGGAGGAGCAGGGGTGAGGGGTGAGCGCTGCTGCGCGGGTTAGAGGTCAGGGGTAAGGGGTTAGGGGTGACTTCGCCGGACCTTAGACCCCGGACCACCGGATAGCGTTTACCTCTAACCTCTAACCTCGTGTCCGTGCAACGCGCGGATTTCAGAACATGGAAAGCAAATGCCGCAAGGAAGACGGATGCCGTGAAACTCCACAGGAAGGGCCTCGCACTCCCCAGAATCAGTGGCAGCGCCAGGATTGGCCAATAGACTAAAAAGCGGGTCAGGGGTGAGGGGTGAGGGGTGAGCACATGCGCGGGTGAGGGGTATAGCCCCTGACCAGCGCGATAGCGTTTACCCCTCACCCCTAACCACTTACCCATTACCCTTCACCCCTCACCCGGCCCTCGCCCCTACTGCGGCTTACTCTCATACAGCCAGATGACAATTCGATAGCAAGCGTAGACAACTATAATTATCGCAAAAGCCACCAGGGCAAATTCTGTCTTACGGTTCCGTGATTTGTTGTCCGCTCTTTTTATCTTAAATTCGATAGAGTCGAAGATGCGAAGGAAATGGGCCTTGCATCTTGAACAACTATAGTATTTTGAAAACGGGACCCGGGCTGTCCAGCCCTCGCGCTTTATGCGTCTCAAATGTCCGAGTTGACAGACTGGGCAGGTCCTCATCAGGTGAACTCGGGCGCCCTCTTTTACCTTCTCGTCTCCTGAATCACTGCTCGCTGATTGAGGAATTTGGTCTCTCATCGCATTCACTGTGGGAGCACTCCCGAATTCTTATACAAAGTCGCATTCGAGCGCTCACTGTGTTGGCTTCGTCGTCGGACCCTCAGTTCGTTGCGGGTCTCCGCTACACGCAGGAGTTTCAGGCAATGCGTCCAGTCCGCGCCCGATCTTTTCTGAGGGCGGCCCCTCGACGTACTATGGTGTACGCCTGCGTCGTCTCCTTCTTGGCGCCTTGTGATCATCTTGAATGCAACTCCGTATTGAAATGTAATTTCAAAGCACCTTGGGGACGATTTGTGGATTTCTTCCGGCAAGACAAGTGTTCATTTTGCAAGTTTCTTCTCATTATAGAGCGGCTCCCTTGCGGCATCGGGGCCGTATTCCCCGAAATTAAGAATTTGCAACTGCTCCGGCGAACTCCTTAGATAAGCCTCGCGCCAATGTCTGGCGCTTTGCAGTGCATTTTCGAGCGCCTTTAAAAGCTCCTCTTTGCTGAGTGTCGCGAGATTTTCGGAAAAATATTTGAGAACGGGGTCCATCGTCTAGGCCTTTGCAAATTAGGAGGTCGGCTACAATGCTGTTCCACATTGCAGGCTTCCGTTATAACCCACACCTTTCCTATTGCGCCAAGGTCTCCTGTACAATCGATTGTTCAGGTGCTTTGGGACTTGGCGAACTTTCCGGCGCCGGATCGCCAATCTTCCCCATTCCATCAAAAACTGTTAATTTTCGCACGATACTTCGCCTGAGATGCTCCACCCGCCTTAGAGTGTAATAGCTGATCGGATCGATTATGACATCCTTTGCCAGGTATAAAGCACCATAGTTCTTCTGCTCGTCCGCGAGCGGCAGATTGATATATAAGAGTCGAAACTTCCGGACAACACGAGCTTCAGACACCGCCCGGCGCGGCGCCGATACACTGCTTCCATGTGTGCGGGAAAGTTTAGCCCCTGCGAAGCTGATTCATTCGTGTTGACCCGAAAAACTACCCATACTGGCAAAGGGCTCCAACTCCGGTATTATGACCAGCTTGATGTCCCTCTGCTTGCAGACTTCAGTCAACCGTTTTCGTTTATATGAGTCCGGAAGGAAAGTGACCCACAGTTCACAAAACGCATGCACGTCGTGAACGGTCGGAATATCGCTTTCGCGCCCCAGCACTTCATAACCGGATACCAGCCTCCCCCTGAGTGCAGAATCGTCATCGATAAATCCAACCAGCCCCCCGTTGAACATCCACCCGGCCAGTGAGTTTCCGACCCTTCCCGCACCGTAGATTGCAAACTTCTTTCGAGCCGAAACACCTGCGCTTTGCTGTTTTTGCCACCTTAGACGAACGATAACACGCGGAAACATCAGCGACGGGAGAAGTATGAACCATCCCGTGGGCATGAGATACACGGAGGAGCCCCGATGCATGGCCAGGGTTAAGAGGAAGCCGAGCAACCAGCCGATGGTAGCGAACAACACCAGGCGCATTGAATCGGCGAGGGAGAAATAGCGCACTGGCCGCCGATAGCATCCGCCGGCATAGAGCATCAGGATGGCAAAGCCTGGCATGATATATGCCCCATCAAAAAACGACAGGCTGTTTCCGAGATCCGACCAACCGGAAAAGCGCAGAAGATGTGCCGTTACCCAGGCAAACAGGACGGCCGAGACGTCCACCGCGACCACGCGTGCATGCAATTCCAGGAGGCGCCGCCAGTTGACGGCCCCGCAGACGCTGACCCACAGCCCCTTGGTTATCCAGAATATGTCGGTCAGGCAGTTCGCGCGTTCAAAGTAGGCCAGATCGGCTTCGGCCTTCTGAGGGAACAAGACCCTGCGGTAAAAAGACTCGGGGGATTCATCCGGGGGATATAGGCCGCTTTCATTTCTGAAGGCGATTTGACTCGGCCCGAAAATGCCGGGGACATGATTCAGCAGGGCCCCGTATTTTCCTTCGAACATGTCAGCGAAGCGTAGACTCTCCGGGCGCGGCCCCACAAAGGACATCTCCCCCTTCATAATGTTCCACAACTGAGGCAGTTCGTCAAATTTCAATTTCTCCAGGATGCGCCCGATGAAAGTCATCCTCGCGTCGCAGGCCACCGTCACCGCAGGTCCGCGGGTCCCCCAATCAGCGGGAAACTTGCGGAACTTGTGCATCCTGAAGCGTTTGCCGTGCAATCCGATTCTGGTCTGCGAGAAGATAACGTCGCCGGGAGATTCCACCTTCAGCAGAAAGGAAATCACGCCCATGGTCGGAGCGGCGACGATCAGACCGAGTACGGCGCAAAAGATATCGAAGCAGCGCTTGCACAACCCGTTAAATCCCGATCTCAGATAACACGCCTGTAGCGTGTTGTGATTCGAGACCGGGTTAACCTCAGACAATTCCGGCGTGTACACGGCTAGAACCCCTTATCGTAATTTCAATTGTCGGGCAAGAAAAATGCTGAGCGGTACAATACTTCTATAAGAAATATGAGAACACCTATTATCTTAATTAGTGGTCAGTGGCAGGTGCCCTGACCACTGCTTATCGCTCTATAGCTTTCTTTAAAGTTTGCACCACGAAATCGACGTCGTCGTCGCTTAGCGAAGGATGGAGCGGCAGGGTCAGTTCTCTTGAGGAGAACTTGTCCGTATTGGGGAGAGTGACTCCTGGAAAGCGGCGTCTAAAATAGGAAAAACCGTGGACCGGCGGATAATGGATGCTTGATTGTATGGCCGCCTCCCGCAGTTTCACCATGATCTGCTCCCGGTCCGCCCTTTGCGGCAGGAGCACCGGCATAAGGTGTGCCGCCGACTCATGCTCATCGCTGAACGGAATGGACACCTGCGGCAAACGCTCGGAAAACCTCCGCCGGTAAAGAGAAGACAGCTCGCGCCGGCGCGCGTTCCACCCCGGCAGGCGGGCCAACTGCACGAGTCCCATGGCGGCGCGGAGTTCGTCCATCCTGTAGTTGTACCCAATAACCGTGACATCATAAGAATATGCGTGGCCGCGATGCCTGTCCAAAGTGCCCGTCGTCATGCCATGGGAGCGCATTCGCCTGGTTTTCTCCAGTACCTCCGGGTCTCCGGCGAGGACCATGCCCCCTTCTGCCGTAGTCATGTTCTTGTTGGTAAAGAAACTGAACGCAGATGCGTCCCCCAGGCGCGCCACCCCTTTAACCGCAGGAGCGTGAGCGGCGTCTTCGATCAGCTTCAGCCTGTGTGCATCGCAAAAGGAACGCCAGCCCACCGTATCGGCCATGTATCCGCCGTAATGCATGATCATCGCGGCCCTGGTTTTCGGCGTGCGTTTCGCTTCCGCATCCCTTAGGGAAATGTGGGGCAGGTCCTCGGTCTCGATGTCCACGAAAACCGGGGCCGCACCGACATAGAGAATGGCATTTATTGTCGCCACGAAAGTCAGCGCCGGCGCCAGAACCTCGTCGCCGGGACCGATGCCCAAGGCCGCAAGGCACAGATGCAGTCCCGCTGTGCAAGAATTCACCGCAACGGCGTTCTCCGCGCCGTGCAACTCTGCAAAAGCCCGCTCGAAAGCCGCAACCCTTTCTCCCATGGTTAGCCAGCCGCTTTCGATGACCGAGCACAGCGCCGCTTTTTCTTCTTCGCAAAGAACAGGATCAGCCAGTGAAATCAATGTATTCTCCGAAAACATTTGTCAGTGAGCAGTTAGCGGTTGTCAGCAAAAATAAGAGCAAACAGATGAACAGGATCGGAGATAGGTGGTATTTGCTGTTCACTATTCTTCAATGACCGAGGATGGAGACTTCATTTCGATGAAAGGTTTCCTGTGCCCGCTGGAAGTCTTCCTCACGTCCGAGCGTACATCAAATCATCGAAGCCAAAGGGCACCCCCTTGGGAATGAGTTCCAGGATCTTTGGCTCGATGCAATACACACCCATACTGACCCGAAATTTCAGCTCAGGCTTCTCACGAAACGATGTTACATGTCCGTTATTGCCATCCAGGACCCCCAAGTCTATCTTTATACTTTTCTCGGTTGTTGCGATCGTGATCAGGCCGCCCCGTTTTTTGTGATGAGCGATAAAATCCCGCAAATCAAGATCTGTGATCAAATCGCCATTTAAAACCAGGAAGGTTTCGGTTAAATGCTCCCGGATCAGGAGCAGGGGTCCGATAGTGCCCAGGGGCTCGGGTTCTTCGCTGTAGCAGATATTCATTCCCCACTGAGCACCGTCGCCGCAAAGAGAGCGAATCAGGTGTCCAAGGTAGCCGATGGTTACGAAGGCGTCTTCTATGCCGCTACGGCGAAGCCATTTGAGCAGCATTTCGATAACGGGGAGATCGCCTACCGGCATGAGCGGCTTCGGAAGCACCAAAGTATAAGGGCGCAGCCGTGTTCCTTTACCACCCGCCTGAATAACCGCTTTCATGGTTTTCCTCCCACCCCAGCAATAATTAACCGCAGACAACGCTAAGACGATTCACCAGACGCCAGAGCGCAGAAGGGCAGTGAGCTGTAAAGTGCCACGTTCGCCAGCTACCGATCCTGCCCACCGCCTACGTTCCTTTCCGTTCACTGCTCTTCTTCACACATTGTAAATGCCGGACTTGTAATGATGCAGCCTGCTGCGTATCCACTCAACTGTTTCCTCAAGTCCCTCGTCGAGAGTGTACCTGGGCTGCCACCCCAAGAGATCCTGCGCCCGGTTGTTGTCGCAGACCAGCTCGAACACTTCGCTCTTTTCCGGCCGCACGCGCTGAGAATCGGTCTCGATCCCTGCGCTTGATCCACATATGCTTACAATCTTCTGGGCCAGATCGCCTATGCTTATTCCTTCACCCCGGCCGACATTGGTGACTTTTCCGATAGTTTTCTCGGAAGCCGCCACTGCCAAAAATCCTTCAACGGTGTCCTTCACATAATTGAGGTCGCGCACAGGCGAAAGCGATCCCAACCGGATCGTCTCGGCGTCCGATAATGCCTGGGTAATGATCGTGGGAATCACCGCGCGGGCGGACTGGCGTGGGCCGAAGGTATTAAAAGGCCGGATGATGGATACCGGTAAGTCGAAGGAACGGTAAAAACTTTCCGCGAGATGGTCTGCGCCGATCTTGGATGCCGAATAGGGCGATTGCCCGACCACCGGGTGCTTTTCATCTATCGGCTTGTATTGCGCGGTCCCATATACCTCGGATGTCGATGTGTGCACCAATCGGGATACCCCGTTACCGCGGCACGCCTGGAGTACGTTCAAGGTTCCCTGGATGTTGG
>JBEKXG010000156.1:0-8934 GCA_049512295.1 Syntrophobacteraceae bacterium | reverse complement strand
AGACGAACGCCCTGGAACACGTCGGGAGGGAAGTCACGGACTTCGCGCTCGTTTTCCTTTGGCAAAATGATTACTCTGGCGCCTGCATTGCGGGCTGCGGCGACTTTTTGTGCGACTCCGCCCACACCTAATATATTCCCGTGGAGGGTAATTTCACCGGTCACGGCAACGTCGTTTCGCACCTTCTGGTGTGTCAGGGCAGAGACAATTCCAATGGCAAAGGCCAGTCCCGCCGAAGGCCCTTCTTTGGGAATACCCCCCTGAAGGGCCAGTACTGAAAGATCATAGCCGCCTTTGAACTCCGACACGATCTGCAGGGATTTTCTCCGTAGCGAAACAAACTCGTAAGCCGCTTTAACGGATTCCTTCATCGCCTTACCCATGGAACCGAGACGGTTAAGGGCTCCGGAGCCTTTCTGGGCAATGACTTCGACGAGCTGAATTGTCCCGGCCATATCACCCGCTACTGCTAGGCCAACAACAACCCCGATTTGAGGCTCATACGGGATCCTGAGCATCCTGCGGCGGGCGCGTTCCGGAGGAGAAACAGGAACCCTGTCGGCGCCGATTTCATACTCGATGGTGTATTGGGGGTATTCACCCGGAGCGATAACGGAAAGCTGGTCCTTGACGCGCTGTCTGCTCTCAATCGCAAAGGCAACGTAATCGGCTAATTCTTCGTCCGAAGCCCGGCCGTCCGGGTGGAGAAGCTTCATCAGGCCGCGCACGATTTTATTTATAGCTTCAACGTCGCGGCCCTTGGCATTGTGCAGGCGATACCTGCCTGCGGGGTCGACCGGGAGAAGAGAGCCACGCAAAAGGTGAAGCAGTTCGGCAAAATAGTCGAGGGTAAAACCATACCCCTCGCCAAAGCTCTTCCCGGTCAGCTTGGGCATCTCCCAGCCGGGCAGAAAGCCGTGAATGCGCTCAAAGAGGGCGGTATCCACCAATTCCTCAGGGAGAGGCTCAAGGAGATGCTCATATTTCTCGTGGGGCATGCTTCCGAGAACATCAATGTTTCCGATGAAAACGACCGAGGCTTCTCCTTTTACCTGGAACCGCCCGAGGCTGAAGTTGCCGTATTCCATGTAGTCTTTGAAAATCGATATGGTGGCGGTTGGATCTTTGAACTCAGTGTGCGCAATTTCATCAAAAATGAGGGTGTCAAACTGGGTCACGAGTCCCGGTTTCCCGCTGCTACCGTGAACAAATAGTGCTGCGGGCGTCGCACGCCCGCCGGAGAGCATGTACGAGTAGTAAGAGAGGTTTTTGTAGCCATAGCTTTTGCCTGTTTCTCGTGGGCCAAGTTCGATGAGATGGACCATCCGCTCAGCCATGGGGACGAGGCGCAGGATGATGAGAAGCTTCTGGCGGAAAGTATGGACCTCGGGGTTGAGTCCCACGGTGTTGATCAGAAGATCGAGCCACTCATTTCGCGTGAACAGCGACCGCTTCTGGAGAAACTCATCGACATCGATCCGCCCGTGCTGGAATGGGGTGAAGTCCGTCAGTACCAGGGGAGTCACCTTCTTTTTCCAGACCTGGGCTTCGTCATAGGAAATCTCGGCAATCCCCCACATCCCGCCCATTAAGCGCGGGTACTTGTTGATGAGGTTTTCACTCACATGGATGTATCGTTCATTGAGAGCCGCAAAAGACGCCCAATATTTGTCTTCGCTTGTTTCAAGCCTCACTTCGACACGTCCAATGAGATCCAAATGACGTCGCTGCTTGAGCTCATGGAGGATACGGGGGGCATCGGCAGGAGAAGCATAGCTCTTGAAAAGCTTTCTGCGCACCTGGGCGATTTCTGCTTCAAAGTCCTCGCCTGGGCAAAACTGGTCTATGAGGTATTCGATAACATATCGGGGAAATTCTTTAAGGTCCGAGAGGCGGGTCTTACGTTTCTCCACAACCAGTCGACCAAAAACCTCCCGTGCTTTGTCCAATGCCATGACCACCTCAAATCTAATAATGAACTTTCAATCCTCTCCGAAGAGCTTAGCCAACTTTTGTCGCGCCTTGTCAGCAACCTCCGGAGCAGGGGCAACGGAAACTTCGAGTGCGGCCTCGCCAACGGATTCTTCACCCAGCAATGCCTTCAAGCGTATTGTCTGCTTCCCGGGAGCTGACGGAGTAAAACGCATCTCACACGCTTTAGGAGTCGTGGAGATTTCCGATACCGTGCAGGCCTCAACCCCTTCGTGGTCTGCTGTGAGTGTGACAGGCGAAGAGACGATTCCATCCGCTGAGATGCTCACCTGAATCATGCAGCTCTTGCCCACCGCCGGAGTCTCCCGGATGGTGGGGACGAGATTGACGGTGGCGGGAGCTTCACGGTGTCTCAGGCTGGCGATTGGGACGACGACTTCGAAAAGGCTCACCCCCCCGTGGCGGTAACTGGCGCCCGGCTGGAATCCTGGCTTGCCGCGGTCCGCCCTCTCATCGCGCAGAGCAAATCCAGGCCAGGGGAAGACGAACCAGCCCGGAGATTCATGTCTTAAATCCTTTGCCGGAATCTGGAAAACACGGGCGGCATCATGGCCTTCGATTCGCTTTACCGCGTAAGCCGATCGGTAGCCGATATCGCTCGCGCCATCAAGCCAGATCGGAGTTTTGCCCTGCGGAAGGACATGTCCGTGATCAGCAGTTACGAACACTTGGGCTTTGGGCCCCGCCGTTGAAAGAAAAGCCTGGACTTCCTTCAACAACGCCTTGGACACTTCAAGAAATGTCTGTGGGTTCCAGTCCACCTTATGTGAGAGGACATCTGCAAAATCGAAGACGCATGCAGTCGTGGCTTTGTCCTGGGATTGAACGGCAAAAGCCATCCCCGGGCGATGATAACTTTGCGGGATCTCCTCCATGATCACCTTTTTCCCATGAAAAGAAGAGACAAGCTCTGCAAAGAGATCGGACTCCTTGCCGGATTTTGGAGTCGACGACGGAGGCTTGCCGGCGAAGAATGAACGGCGGGAAACCCGAGTCTCGGAAGGAAGAAGGGCGAAGCCAACATCTTCCTCGATAACGTATTCTCGTTCGAGCATTGGCTTCACCAGTTGACGCCAGATGTCGTAGCGCATGCTGTCAAAAACAAGAACGATTGCCCTACTCACCTCTCCGGTCTTCTTTCTTCTCCGTGGTCCAAAGAAACGTTCGTAAAAAAGGTCGGTTGAGAGGATTTCGCCGGGAACTATGTCGGAGTACCTGCCCTCAAGGAGTTTCCCGAAGACAATGTCGAGCTCATCGCGGAGTCTGCCGGCATCGTTCATGGCGTCGCGGCATTCCCGCACCTCGGCGTTCCACCGTTTCTCAAAGTCATCAACCTTCGTCCACTCATGCTTGGCGGGACCATTAATGTAGTAAATAAGGTTGTCAATTTTGGCGATAAGGTGATCCACCTGGTAGAATTCTTGTTTAATGAATATATCCAGGATACCCTTGGCGGTCTGCTTGTCAATCGGGGTAAGTCGCAACCTCTCTATTGCGCTCTTGGCAACCTTTACCAGCTTCAGCAAGCTATCTTTTGCTTCCATCAATTCCGGAACGAGACGGCCAAGGCTGAAATCAGCCTCACTTCCCGCTCCTTTGGACTCCGGAACGATCACATCAAAAGGCACGAGAGACTGCAGCTTGCCTGAAAAACGTTCAGAACGCGCAAACTGGCGAGCCTTCTCAGGGTTGGAAAGTTCCAACGACGATTGAAGGTGCTTCAGGAATTGACTCCGAATGAGCTTTTCAAACCGCGGGACCTCTTTTTCCATAAACCACGCCGGAGAATCTGTGTGGGGCTGTACGATGCATTCTTCGTAAGGAGCGAGCGCCGATGAGAGGATGGGTAGATATCTGCCGGGATTCTCGGTGTGCTGTCTCAAAACGATGAGGGCCGTGATGGCCAATCTAGCGTCGTCGGCCTTGTTTGAAAAAAGATCTCCCAAAGGGTGGGGAAGATCCCTCAAGCGATGACGGATCATCTCTATCTCGGTTGGGTTGAAGAATTCCCGGATGGAATTCCAGAGGTCCTCGCTGTGAAAAGCAAGCTTCAGCACATCAAGCGGATTATTGATGTCAAAGAGGTCAGTGTTGAGCACAGTGCTCGCACCGACCATAACGAGGTCCCCCGTTGTGAGGGTACGTCCTGTCCGGCGGAAGGTATCATAGGCCTGCACAAAGCCCTGAGCGTTGTCACGGGCCAGCTTTTCGTATGGGTAGATATTCACCTCGGCGGGCCAACGGTCGTCGCCTGTCACATAGATGAGAAAGTCACGAACGGTGGGCCTGAAAACGGCTTCCTTATCGAGAAATGGTTTCCAGTCGGGTGCCGGCAAAGGACGCAAATCGGCCGGTCTTGCATCTTTGGGAAGCAGGTGAGGGTCACGAAGGGTATAGGACTGGTCTACGATGACAACCCTTGCTGTCGATGGGTCCAGTCTATCCAGTTCTTGCCTCAATTTGAATGCGCTCTCAACGGCAAGGACGGAGTGGCCGGTGAGACCGAGCCTGTGCTGAAGGAGAGAAATCTCTCCGCCCTCGATGAGGGAGTAAGGATCCTCCACCCATACGGCACGGTGATGCCCCGCAAGCGTCTCAATATGTTGCATTGCCCACTCAGAGGGGCGCATTATCGGTTCCTCGCCTGGATGATCGAGTCTCCATACCGCGTTGTACGACAGCGATGCTGCAAATGAACATCATCATTTCCCGATCCAAATTCTCAGGTTACCAAATCCAAGTACTTTTGAATGGTTTCTTTTTCAACATCTTGGCCGGTCCTGATGGCGTAGTCATAGAGCAGCGTTATGAGTCGCGCTTTCTTGCCCGGCTCTATCACGGACTCTTTACTGACCAGGCCATCTTCCACTTCTCTTATGATCTTTTGGAGTATGTCGCTCTCGATTGCTTTCGATGGTTGACACTCAGGACCCTGAGCAACCTTCATCGATCCGGTACCGGTCAACAGCCAATGAATATTTATTCCGTATTTCCCATGGATGGCTGCAAGTACGTCGGCAGGAGGGAAAGCAATGCCCCTCTCCCATCTAGAGATAGTGGGTCTGCCCCCTACTCCTATGGATTTACCGAACGTATCTTGGTCAAGGTCAACGGACTCTCGTGCCTGTCTCAATCTTTCGCCAATCAGACTCATGACTCCTCAAGCCATCCATCGCGCATAATTTTTCGTACCGCTTCACTTAAGTGGCATGATGAATTATTTGTGATTCTCAACCGAATCCAACGTGATTCGCATGCCCCTTTAATGCATTATTGAACAAGATTGCAAGATAAGCAAGCGCATGATGAGGATTGTTGAAAATACCGTTTTGGGGAAGAAGTGAATCCGCGGTGGGAGAAAGAAAAAGCGGTTGAAATCAAAGTGATCTTTCCCAGAAAAAACTGGACAGAAATAACCGGCTGGCAACCACGCGTCCACAAAGTTTCGAGCCAGCAACACCGCGCAAGTGCCAGTGGTTAATGATCCGGCGCGTGGCGGGTTAAGAACCCCGAGGAAACACCTTGTGGGGCCAGGGGTCGGACCACGACAGCCGCCCAACCTCTAAAGGGCAATGTCAAAACAACATGCATCATTAGCTCCTAGAAGCATATTTTCAGCGGCAGAATCATCGCTGTAAGCACTTGAGGGTCCGGGGGCCGGCTTCGCCGTCCGTTCCGCAAACCCTCCGGCACTTCCCTCCGAAAAATGAAAGTTAGAGAAGCACTATCGCCCGCTATCCATCAACACAGCCACCTCCTATCCATAGCCCGCTGTTTGCGGCGTAGCCTGCTCCCCACCCCCCGTCCCCGCGCGTCACTCTGTCCTCGTCACCCCCGTAGTGTCCAGTCCCGGGCCGCAGTCCTGAGTTTTTGCCCCCTTCTCCTGCATCTTCCCTGCTTTTTGCCGCTTCTGGTTGCCGCTTCTGGTTGCCGTTTCCCGTTGCCGCTTTTGGTTGCCGTTTGCTATGCCTCAATCCACAATGCTAAAATATTGCCCGAATGGAACAACGCCCTCAACCAGTGGGGTCAATCCGGTAGGGGAATGATGAATACGTCACCTGAATCCAGCCTGTATTTGCAGGACGGCCGCTTCCGAATTTTCCTCAGTCTTCTTTCCGCTTCTGGTTGCGGGTTCTCTGCTCAGCCCTCGTCACCCCGGAAGTGTCCAGTCCGGGGCCTCAGTCCTCGCGCTTCGCGCCCGCTCGCTGTTCACTGTGTTTATGCGCGCTGATCTTCGTTGTTATTTTGACCGGATAAATTCAACATTTCCCATTAAATCGCATGCTTATGGAATCGGACTTCGAAATTTGCCTGTATATGCAGCGAATACAGCTAATACGGATCTGCATTCAAGATGATCACAAGGCGGCGAGAAGGAGATGACGCAGGCATGCACCACAGTGGGTCGAGGGTCCGCCCTCAGAAAAGATCGGGCGCGGACTGGACGCATTGCCTGCAACTCCTGCGTTTAGCGGAGACCCGCAACGAAGTGAGGGTCCGCCCTCAGAAAAGATCGGGCGCGGACTGGACGCATTGCCTGAAACTCCTGCGTGTAGCGGAGACCCGCAATGAAGTGAGGGTCCGCCCTCAGAAAAGATCGGGCGCGGACTGGACGCATTGCCTGAAACTCCTGCGTGTAGCGGAGACCCGCAACGCAGTGAGGGTCCGACGACGAAGCCAACACCGTGAGCGTTTGAATCCGACTCTTCGTATGAGAAGGGATAAATCAATGGATAGACAATTTCTGGAGTTCTGGGGCAACAGTTTGCTGAACGCAGCGAAAAACCGAAAACAGCTCGAAGACATGACGAAGTGGATGGGCAGTGGCTTTACAGGCTTCGAGGAGACTACCTCCCTTTTTCGAAAGCTCTACGGACTGGAAAAGCTCGAACAAAGCAGTCCCGATTACCTGAAGGTCTGGGCTGAAGCACAAGAGAACTTCACGAAGTCCTTCAAGGACTTCTTCGCGCTTCTGGACGTCGTCCCGCGTGAGGAATACCTGGCTTTGGTCAAAAAATACGAAGAGCTGAAAGAAAGAGTCGAATCTCAGGAAGAGACCATCAAACACCTGCGCATGTTGGGGCCGGAAGACAAGAAAGAAGAATACCTGGACCTTGCCGGCCATTTCGAGGGACTCGTCAAGCAGCAGGGGGAGCAATTTCAGAAGCTGATGACAGTTTCACCCGGTTGTCGAAAAAGACAGATTCCCCTTAACAATATTTTATCATCAGCATAGTCCGTAAGGTCTGAAACACCTGTAAAGGGCTTCGAGCGGGCCCTCCCCGACAGTATGGAATCCGCTGCAAAAGACCATCCCGTAAACTCGTTCGAAAGAGACGGTTATGGAACTCCTCTGTTAACCTCAGCCGGTACACGTCCTCTTGCGCCATTGGTTTGTCGGAGAGCTGGGTTGTCCGGCCTCGCGATGTCCGGAAGAGGTAGCCTTTGTCGTCCGCCGCGATCCCCGCGCCCTCAATATAGGCCTGCAGGTACTCGTCGAGGTTGTGGTGACATGGCATCTCATGGCGTTTGCCGCCTTTTTCGTGCAGGCGCGCCCAAGTGCGGCGGCCCTGCACATAGACATCCTCGACGCGCATCTTGATGACGGCGCCAATGCGCGCAAAGGTATAGACCATGATCCCGATCAGCGCCCGATCGCGCAAGCTCACCTGTGAGTCCGTATCAATTGAATCGATTAGCACCCGGGCTTCTTCGGCCGAGAGCACAGGGGTCTTTCTTTTTTTAACGACATGCTTTGGCCCCCGGACCGAGCTTGCCGGGTTGACCGGTACCACTTGCCCCACGACCAGCCAGTCGAAGAGCATCCGGCGCAGCAAGCTGGAACTTGACCGAAGACGCGGCAATTTTTTTCTGTAGACCTTCGATATAGGCCGCGACATGGAAGGGGCGGACTAGGCTCAGCTCGCTTATGCCGCGTTCCGCGCACTAGGTCGCAAAGGCGCCGGTTATGCGCCGTCGATTCTTTTCCCTACGGCCGTCAACTCTTGCGCCATGCCCCCTCACCCAATCTTTTGGTTTTATGTATGATAACGTCCTTTGGCAAACATAAATCTGCAGATGCCCCCTTTGAATCAACCCATACTGATGTTGGTACTGAGCTTGAACGTCGAGGGGCACTGACGACCCTGACAACGGTGTGCAAGGGAGCAATGCGACGTTGAACGAATCAGGGTTGACCGCTTCCACGATGCCATTGCAGTTCTATCTGCTCAGTTTCCCACACAGAGTACCGGTCAGGGTTATCCATGTAGACCTGCCAAGCCCAATTCAACAAACGAATAGGGGAGTCGGAGTCTGGATTCCATCCGCTCCCAGCTGCTTCGAGTTGGCTGCACTCTCTTGGTGCGGCCTCCGTCAGCATATCGCGGATCGTATTGCTAATAACTTCCGCCAGCGCTTCATGGTAGAAACCATGGTAGTCTTCGACAACATCCATTAGGTCGGCGATCAACCGCCATTCGTTTTGCACGATTTCAGCGCAGCGATTGTAACCTCCGCCTAATGCACGGTCAGTCAAAAACCGGACACGCAACCAGGTGATCGGATGATCGCTGTGTTCCAAGTCTCCAGGCTGACGGTAGAAGTCCCCTTCGGCCAATGTGCTCAGGAACGAGGAAAATGCGTACAGGAAACACGGGCCGCCTAATTGAAACCCAACCGCATCGCAGAAGATCTCTTGTATCCAACTGTACCATGTGTCCGCGATAATTTGTCGTTTTGATGCCTGTTCCTCGGCGAAGCGGTCATTCCGTTGAGAGACGGGTAAAAGCAAGTTTATGACCTCCTCGCGAAGCTCGGCCACCAGGTCATCCATTTCAGACTTGTGGATCTGGTAAAGAAGGTGGCCAAATTCATGAAAGAGTAAGGGTTGATAAAGAAGTCCCTGCTGTTCGACAGATGGAAAAAGATAAACAGGGAGTC
>JBEKXG010000155.1:0-8953 GCA_049512295.1 Syntrophobacteraceae bacterium | reverse complement strand
TTTTTCCGGTTGTCAGGAAAAATATCCAGCCTGTTCCGCTCGAACTTGCCTCGTTCGCTTCAGTCATCTTCGGTGAGCTTATATACGGGATACTGTTTGCCCTTTCGATGCTCCTTATAACCGGCGCTTTCGAGTTGGCGGGCGAGTTGATCGGCTTCGAAATGGGATTCGGCTTCTCGCAGACCGCCGATCCACTGACCGGCGCGAGGTTTACGGTCCTGGCCGTGTGGACGCAACTGCTCGCTACGCTGGTCTTTCTTTCCATTAATGGACATCATGTAATCCTAAAAATTTTGGTCGAGAGTTTCAAAAAAGTTCCGGTCGGCTCGTTCGCACTCGATTCGGCCCTTTTCGGGAAATTGCTCCTGCTTTCCGGCATGCTGTTCATTCTGGCGATGAAGCTGGCCGCGCCGGTCCTGGCCGTGCTGATCCTCACCCAGATCGGCCTCGGGCTGATGTCGAAGTTTGCCCCGCAAATAAATATCCTCGCCACTAGTTTTCCTCTTACGATCACCCTGGGGATGCTCTTCCTGGGGCTTACCCTGATTTTCTGGGGTGAGATGGGAACCGAGTCATTTACGGGCCTTTTCCATCTTCTTGCGAATTTCTCGAGATAACGTATAGAACAAATGCTGCAATCAGGTCCCTCAATTTCTTGATCCTTCAATTCTTCAGTTCTTTTTCGCCCCGTCATTTCTTTTCCAAACGCCCGGGCAACCCCGAGGAATTGGAACGGTTTGCGCATTAACCAGTGTCCATCCGGCAACCCGGGATAAGACACCTCGCGGGGCGCGGAGTTCTTGCCTGCGAATCGTCCGGGCCGGGGGCGAATTTTGCCCTGGCCGGACAAAAAATTGACCTGTCAGGAAATTTTTGACATCACCGCCGGACTAATGGGTGAAGAGCTTCGGGGATCACCCCACCGACCTAATCCAATGAGGAAAGCGCCAAGTACCTTTATTGCCTCTCAGGGGTCCTTTCTCAACCCTGTGATAACTGAAAGAGCAGCGAATTGGCGGCGACATCGCAGGAAAGAACTGAACTGCCGACCTCAAAGCGGCTGAACGAAGCGCGAAAGAAGGGGCAGATCCCGAAAAGCCGCGATCTGACAGCCGTAAGCATCCTTATCGCAGGCGGTGTGGCAATCTATCTGTCCCGCAATCTCATGCTCGCCAATTTTAGGCAGGTCCTCGAATCCGCCTGGTCGAAAGAATCCTTTGATGTTCCCGGCCATTTTGCCGTCTCCGGTTTCTCCACGAATATCCTGGCTTGCGCTTTTCTGATGGTCGCTCCCGTTCTCCTTGCAATCGTCGGCACGGCGGTGCTTCTCAACCTGGGTCAGATGAAGGGATTCATCATGTCCTTCAAGGCCATGCGGATGAGCTTCGGGAATCTTAATCCGTTCGCCGGTTTTAAGAGGATGTTCTCACTGAGGTCTCTGACAGAACTGGTCAAGTCCGTTTTCAAAATGGCGATAGTCTCATATGCGGTGTACTCGGTGCTATGGCCCGAGCGTGTTGCGCTATCCGAGCTGGCCTGGGCGGAGGTATCCGATTTTTTGAGCCTTACTGGAATGCTTGCTCTAAAGCTCCTGTTTCGGGTGGCTGGAATCATGCTCGCCCTAAGCCTCCTCGATTTTCTCTACCAGAAATGGCAGACCAGAAAAGATCTCATGATGACCCGGCAGGAAGTCAAGGAAGAGCACATGCAAAGCGAGGGAAACCCGCAGATAAAGTCAAGAATCCGCATTATCCAGAGGACGCTTGCCAGGCAGCGAATGCTGTCGCGGATACCGAAGGCAAGTGTGATTATCACCAACCCGGCCCATTTTGCGGTGGCGCTCCACTATGAGCCAGGAATGCAAGCGCCCACCGTGGTGGCCAAAGGTGTGGATTTTTTGGCCCGCAAGATCATCGCGGCAGGCAGGAAGTACGGCGTTTCAATAGTGCGCAATCCTCCTTTGGCACGTGCTTTGTATAAACAGGTTAAACTCGAGGAGACAATTCCCGTAGAACTCTACAGGGCTGTGGCAAAAATACTGGCTTACATCTACCAGCAAAAACAATCGATGCGGCGGAACCAGAATGGCTAGAGCGGAAGCTGGACAGAGTCTTTTGACAGATCGGCTGAGGACGGTTTCAGACGGAGACGCGCTGATGGGCATCGGGATGGTTGCCATCCTGTCCGTCATGCTTTTGCCGCTGCCGAGCAGCTTTCTTGACGTGCTTTTGATAATAAACATCTCGATAGGGATACTAATCCTTCTTACAGCCGTCTACAGCTACAAGCCTCTCGACTTCGTGGTTTTTCCGTCGATTCTTCTCGTGACCACTCTTTTTCGCATCGCTCTAACAGTGGCCAGCACGCGGCTCGTGCTCCTGCACGGACACGAAGGGACAAAGGCCGCCGGGCTTGTCATTCACGCCTTCGGCTCTTTCGTCGTGGGCGGCAATTATGTGGTGGGCTTTGTTATATTCATAATCCTCGTGGTCGTAAATTTCATGGTGATCACCAAAGGTACGGAGCGCATCTCCGAGGTGGCGGCCCGATTCACTTTGGACGCCATGCCCGGAAGGCAGATGAGCATCGACGCCGATCTCAACACGGGGCTGATCGACGACCGCGAAGCACGCAGACGGCGTGAGTTGATCCGCCAGGAGGCCGATTTCTACGGCACAATGGATGGCGCCAGCAAGTTTGTCCGTGGAGACGCAATGGCGGGCATCCTTATTACGCTCATAAACATACTCGGCGGCCTGGCGATAGGTGTTCTTCAGAACGGAATGCCGATATCGGAGGCCTTCAAGGTCTATACCCTTCTGACGGTTGGCGATGGTCTGGTTGCGCAGGTCCCCGCACTGGTCATATCTTCGTCGGCCGGTATCCTGGTGAGCCGCGCAGCCTCGGACATGGGCATGGGCGCTGCCTTCGGCAAGCAGTTCAGCATGCATCCGAAGCCCCTCTCTATCACCGGCGCGATGCTGTATTTTCTGAGCGTGGTTCCAAGTTTCCCGACGATACCTCTGGTTTTCGTCGGTACGGTCATGTTTGTGCTTGCCGGATATGTGGCCCGGAAACGGAAAGCGGAGCAGGGCAAACAGGAGACCGAGGATCTCAATGGCGCAAAACCCCCGGAAGGTTCGGACCTTCCGCCTCTGCTCGATATTCTGGAACTGGAACTCGGCTATGGGCTCATTCCGCTGGTCGATGAATCCCAGTCCGGCGACCTCCTGCCGCGGATCAAGGCAATACGGCAGCAACTCGCCTTTGAATACGGGATCCTTGTGCCGGCCCTGCATGTAAGGGACAACCTGCAGTTTAAACCGTCCGAATACAGGCTGCTTCTCAAGGGCAACCCGGTCGGGAAGGGTGAAATCATGGTCGGGCATTACCTGGCCCTGAGCGGGGGAGAAAGCGCCGCAGAAATAAAGGGTATTCCGACCAGAGACCCGGCATTTGACCTGCCTGCCGTATGGATTCCGGAAAACAGGAGAGAGGAAGCCTCCAGGGCCGGCTACACGGTGATAGACCCCTCTACCGTCGTCGCCACCCATTTGACGGAGCTCTTCAAAAAATACGCGGACCAGATGCTGACCCGACAGACGGTTCAGCAGCTACTCGACAACCTTGCGCTCCAGCAGCCGAAGCTGGTTGACGAACTTGTGCCCAACGTGCTCTCGCCGGGAGTAATTCAGAAGGTGCTTCAGAATCTCATCCGGGAGGGGGTCACTATTCGAGACCTGCAAACGATCTGCGAAACCCTGGCCGATTACGGGCCGCTCACCAAGGACCCCGATATTCTTACCGAGTATGTCCGGCAGTCGTTGGCCCGCACTATCACACGGCCCTATGAGACCGAAGATCAGAAATTCCCGGTCCTGTCGCTCCAGCAGGCCCTTGAGGAAAAACTCACCCGCGGAATCCAGAAGTCTGAACACGGCACCTTTCTGAGCCTCGACCCCGGGTTCCTCCAGCAGTTTCTCCAGGCGACCAGCGACGAGGTTAAGCGCTCGGTCAGCATGGGATATCACCCTGTCCTTCTCTGCTCGCCAGCTATAAGGCGCCATCTCAGAAAGCTTCTGGAGCGGTTTTTGCCCGATGTGACGGTGATAAGTCACAACGAGTTGAGCAATTCCCTTGAAATCCGATCAGTCGGGATAATCAGGATGGACTATGCAGGTTAAGACCTTCAGAGCCCCCACAATGGAAAAGGTGTTGGCCTTGGTCAAAAAGGAACTCGGACCTGACGCCATTATCCTGAGCAGCAAGAAGGCAGCGGGGGGCTCCGGGTTCGAGGTGAGCGCCGCTCGAGACCAGCAGCCGGCCCCGGCCGTTCCAACCGATGGGGAGGCATCGGCTGAATTGCGAAATGGTATTCAGGAGATAAAAAGCTTCCTCTCGCTCCTTATATCTTCGAAGGACCAGTTGGTGCAGATACAGGCAAACCAGCCGCTGGCCGAGCTTTATCACTCACTTCTGGTCCGTGGTTTTGACGAAAAGCAGGTTTTTATTCTTCTGAACAAGGCGGTATCGGACCTCAACGGCGATCCGGTCGACAGGCGCCGGATATTCGACGCTTTCTGCAAGCACTTTCTTGCCAAAATCAGTTGCGCCAGGCCACTGCGAGGCATCTCGAGCTCGAGCGGTCCGTGCGTTTTCACTTTTCTAGGGCCTACGGGTGTCGGGAAAACGACGACCCTCGCGAAATTGGCGGCTTATCTCAAGATCAAGCGCCAGATCGAGCTGGGGATAATCTCCCTGGACACGTACCGTATCGGCGCAGTGGACCAGCTTCAGACCTACGCCAACATCCTGGAGGTCCCGTTCAGCGTGGCGCAGAGCAAGCCCGAACTTACGGGCGCACTCAAGGATTTGAGGCATTGTGACGCCGTCCTGGTCGATACCACCGGCAGGAACTATCTAAACCGCGAGCAGGTGGAGCGACTTCAGTCGCTATTCGACCACGACCAGAGATTCAGCCATTTTCTCGTCCTGAGCGCTACGGCCAAGGACGAAGACCTGAAGCAGACAATTGTTCATTTTCGACAAATGGATATCAACAGTCTCATTTTTACCAAACTCGACGAGACGGTTCATCATGGGTGCATGCTCAATCAGTTGTTGAGGTTCAATTACCCGATTTCCTACATGGGTACGGGGCAGCGGGTCCCGGAAGACATCGAGCCCGTCACTCAGAAGCGGCTGCTTTCGTTCTTGCTCCCGGCCGGGAATCAGACTGCATAAAAGGGGGGGAAAAGATGGATCAGGCGGTAGGACTCAGAAAAAAGGGAAATGGCGAAATCGAAATGGGCCGCGCCGTTCCCTCAGCCATACCGGCGCTACAGAAGCCGGTCAGGGTAATGGCAGTCAGCAGCGGCAAGGGTGGGGTCGGGAAAAGCAACGTGGTGATCAATCTGTCTCTTGCCCTTGATCGCCTGGGGCTCCGAGCGCTGATAATGGACGCCGACCTTGGACTGGCCAATATAGACATCCTGCTCGGGCTTACCCCAAAGTACAACATGAGTCACGTGCTGAGCGGGCAGAAACGGCTCGAGGAGGTGCTTATCGACGGCCCTGGCAGGGTCAAGATCATGCCGGCCAGCTCAGGCGTTCAGGAGCTCACCAGGCTAACGGATGAACAAAAGCTGCTCTTTCTCGATCTGCTCGACGAGCTGGAAACCGATATCGATGTCCTGCTAATAGACACCGGCGCCGGCATCTCGGATACCGTCCTCTATTTCAACCTGGCGGCTCACGAAAGAATTATCGTGGTAACGCCGGAACCGACCTCGCTCACCGATGCATACGCTCTGATAAAGGTGCTCTATTCCAGACACGGCGAACGTCATTTTCGAATCCTTGTCAACTTGGCTGCAAACGAATCAATGGGGAAATCCATCTTCGCAAAACTCAGCAAGGTAGCGGATCACTTTCTGGATGGACTTTCGCTCGACTACCTCGGCACTATTCCCCACGATACGTCGGTAACCAAATCGGTGCTGCTGCAAAGACCTGTGCTCGAGGCTTTTCCCGAAACACCAGCGTCCAAGGCCTTCATGCGGATAGCCGAGACCGTGCGCAACACCCGGCCCAACGCTAACCAGGGCACGATTCAGTTCTTCTGGAAACGGCTCTTGAATGTCTAGGAGAAACGGATAATCCTTATGGAACAGACGAATTCGGTTCGAAAGAATCCTTACTACAACCTGGGGGTCGAATCATCTGCAGGCCAGAGTGACAGGGACAGGGTAGTAATGGAACACAGCGACCTGGTCAAGTATATCGCTTTGAGGCTTATTTCGCGGTTGCCCGACCACATTGCAGTCGATGACCTCATGAGCGCCGGGGTTCTTGGGCTTATCGACGCCATCGAAAAATACGACTCCAGCCAGGGCATTCCATTCGAGTATTACGCAAAGATCCGCATAAAAGGGGCCATGCTCGACGAGATACGCTCTATGGACTGGGTACCCAGATCTTTGCGGCAGAAAAGCAGCATGATGGAGAAAGCCTGCGTGAGCCTGGAACAGAGGTTGGGACGCGACCCGACGGAAGAGGAGATTGCGGCCGAGCTCAACGTGGACATGGATGAATTTCATAAGCTTCTGGATGAAATAAAGGGAATCTCTTTTTTGCCCGAAAACATCCATGACGTCATCCGTGAAAACAGGGAATCCCACATGCTCTCCTCGGGATCGGACGATCTGTTCGACGCAGCCTACAGGAAAGAAATCCGCAATCATCTTGCCGAAGCCATTACGGGTCTTTCCGAAAAAGAGCAACTCGTCCTGTCGCTCTATTATTATGAAGAGGCGACGATGAAGGAAATAGGCGCGGCACTGGGGTATACCGAGTCGAGGATTTCTCAGATTCATACGAAGGCGGTGTTGAAGCTTAAAACAAAGCTGGCCAAAAGACTCAAAGCGGAGGATCTACCCGGATTTGTCCAGCAGAATGAGCTTCGGCCGCTTCAGCACAAACACGCTCTAGTCCAGCATGTATCCTTGATGAAGTAGGCAGCGGGCCCGCAGGGAAGGCTGGCAGATGGAATTCAAACGGAAAATACTTGGCGAGGGCGCCAAGGCTGATGCTGAACGAAAAGACGAGGGTCACTCTCGAGCCAAAGAGGATTTTTCTGAGCTTCAAGTTCGGGGAGAGCTGAAAGAATCTCTGTTTAAGGACGAGGAAGCAGTCTCGGGAAATAAAGCCGCTGGAACCGGGGCCGATAATACCCAGCCGGATGAAGGCGCGGTTCGCGGCCGGAATCGGACCTTGTTCAAGAAAGTTCTCATATTCGGCTCTCCCGCATTGTGCTTGGTTTTGGCGGTCGCCGGTTTTCTCTTTATAAAATTCAAAACACAAACCTCACTTTTCGGACAGGCCTCGCAAAGGCTTGAACCCGTAACCAGCATCATGCGTCCCATCCCACAACCCGACTACCGGGAGATGCTCGATTTTTTGCTGGTTTATGAAATTGAGGGCCAAAAGATGATCACCGCCATCAGGATGGAAATCGGATACCAGAGTCCAACGCGGTATCAAAACTTCAAAGAACAGAACGTGGATTTTCGCGATGCGGTCTATAGTTTCCTGTTGAAGCAGAACCTGTCCAGAAACTCGGTAAAATCCTGGCATTCGGTTCTTGAGAAAGACCTTCTTGATTGCCTTAGGGCGAAGCTGCCGCAAAGCTATGCGGACACAATCCTGTTAACCCAGGTCGAAAATCTCTGAAAGGCGCTCTATGGAATCCTTCTTAAGGCTATTTGAAACTCAGGCCTCCTTCAACAGCATGTTCCAGATCGGTGTCGATGTGATTATCCTTGGCCTGCTTGCGGTGGTCCTGACCGTGAAAAAGCCCCGTATCTCGAAAAAAGATGAAGCGGTCATGAAGTCATTTGAAAAGATAGTGGAGGAAACTGCAGCAATATCTAAGAGTTTCGAAACCAATCTTGAAAAAAGGCAGGACCTTCTCCAGCAAATAACGGCCAAGCTTGACCAGCGCATGCAGGAAGCACAGAGCCTGTGTGCCCGGCTTGAGATTGAGTTTTCCCGGATAGATACCGATAAACTTGCGGTCCACAATTCTTCAAGTGTCGGTCCGCGCTCCCGGAACTCCGAGCAGCAGAAAGTGCTTCTGCTTGCCAGAAAAGGTCTGGATGCCTCTGAAATAGCTAAGAGCCTCAAAAGGCCGGTGGGAGAAGTCGAACTTATCCTGAACCTGCAGAAAATAGCTTCTTGAACGAAAAATAATTCATTGCGAGGCCACCCCCAGCCCACACTGGATCGCGTCTTTCAGACACGGCGGGCTGGAAAACGGGTGGCCCGGCAAGGGAATCGAGGGGTTGCGCGGATGCGTAAAATATCCCCCGCCCCGCGGAGCCGTGGAATAACTCGACGCTCTGCGAGGTCTGCCCCGGACTACGCTCCGGGGGACTCGATCGGGGGGCGGAAAACCTGAAAAACCCTTTCCGGACGGAAACTAATCTAGTATGAGCGTCGGCCGCCTCCGCCACCGCCACCGCCGCGACGGTCCCTGCCGCCACCGCCACCGCCGCCAGGCGGCCGGCCTCCACCCGGGCGGCTTCCACCTCCAAACGATCTGCCTCCACGGCTCTCGCGCGGCTTGGCTTCATTGACCGTCAGAGGCGAACCTCCCAGATCCTTGCCGTTCAAACCGGCTATTGCGGCCTGCGCCTGTTCCTGGTTCGGCATCTCGACAAAGCCGAAGCCACGGGACCTGCCGGTTAGATTGTCCTTGATGATCTTTGCTGTATCGACATCCCCAAAGCTCTCGAATGCTCCACGCAATTCTTCCTCGGTGGTCTTCGCAGACAGATTCCCCACGTAGATGTTCATATTCTCTCTCTTCTCCTTGGAAAGGATGATGCCAGGCCGAATCGAAGAACCCTGTCCCCTAAAGCTCCAACTCAAGCCCATGCAAATAAATTAGTTA
>JBEKXG010000154.1:0-8954 GCA_049512295.1 Syntrophobacteraceae bacterium | reverse complement strand
ACTGATTTCATTTTCATCGAAGGTTGTTCCGGTCTCCGAGTCCCTCACGGCCAGGCAATGGGTCATGCCTACCGGGCAGGTGATGGAAATATTGAAAAACGCCAGGTCGGTTGCCCTGCAAAACTGTCTTTGCAGGACCCACTACAACCGGTGTGATAAGCCTCTGGAAGTTTGCTTCGTACTCAACGAAGTTGGTGACAAATTCGTCGCCAAGGGCATGGCCCGCCATGTTTCTTTGGCTGAAGCCGCCGAAGTATTGCGCAAGGCCAATGAAAACGGCCTTGTACACCTCAGCCTCTATATGCCCGACCACCAGGTGTTTGCCCTGTGCAGTTGCTGTCCGTGCTGCTGCCATGATTTGCAGATTGTAAAACTCTACGACCGGAAGGACCTGATGGTGCGATCGGACTATGTAGCTGTAACGGATGCATATGCATGCATCCATTGCGGCGAGTGCGCATCGAGATGCGCTTTCGGCGCCCGGGTATTTCAAGACGAAAAGATGGAGTACAATAGTGCCGGCTGTCTCGGCTGCGGACTCTGCGTAACTGTCTGTCCCGCTGGAGCCACATTCATGCAGCCCCGCGATTAGTGCACCCTCAAAATTCACTTAATATACAGAAGGTTAGAAACGCCACTGCCTCAGTTTCTCGAGCATCGAATAATTGGTGAGGTCGTGGTGGATGGGGGTTACTGAGATGTATCCCATCGCGAGAGCACCGGAGTCCGCATCGGGGTCTTCGTCCTCCTGGATCGATGTGTTTGTAAGCCAGTAATAGACATGATTTCGCGGGTCTACCCGGCGATCGTACCTTTCCAGGCACTTGAGATTGCCCTGCCGGGTTACGCGCACTCCGCGAATTTTGTCAGCGGGCAGGTCCGGAATGTTGACATTGAGGCATACGCCGGGCGGCAGCCCCTTTCTTCCGACCAGAGCGACAAGTTTGGGAATGAATTCGGTTGCGGCGCTGAAACTAACCGGCGTAAAAGAATCAATTGAGACGGCTATCGAGGGGATGCCGAGAACGGCCGCTTCCGTCGCCGCGGAAACCGTGCCCGAGTAGATTACGTTTACTCCCACGTTTGCCCCGAGGTTTATGCCTGATACAACGATCTCAGGAGGCGGGTTCATCAGTTCGGCTAACGCGATCTTTACACAGTCGGCCGGGGTTCCCTTCAGCGCATGCCCAAAAAAATGGCCATTTCGGTTTACCATGTTGACGCGCAGGGGATCGAGCCAGGTAATTGCATGTCCCACGGCGCTCTGTTCGGTTTCAGGGGCGACCACGGTCACCTCGTGCTCCCGGGACAGGGCGAGGTACAGAGTCTCTATTCCTTTTGCGTAAACCCCATCGTCATTAGTCAGAAGAATCCTCATAGTTATCGAGTTCCGCCTTCGATTTCAATGCTTTCCTGGCCGCTTCGATGCCGAGTTCCAGGGCTTTCCTGTAGAAATCTTCGGTCCCGCGCGCAATCCGGCTCATGACCGCCGCCTCCAGGCTGCTCAGTGAGACAGCCCTGGAAAGCGTCGCAAGGGCGCCAAGCGCGATGATGTTCGCGCCGATTTCTTTCCCCAGTTCTTGGCGGGCAATCTGCGTAAACGGGATCGTGACGGCCCGCGTAGTGGGAAGCTGCCGGACGAAAGTCGAATCAACTATAAATATTCCCGTCGGTTTGAGGTCGAAAAAATAGGCGTCGCATGCTTTCTGGCTCATGGCCAGCAGCACATCAGGCTTTATTGCCTTCGGATAGTCTATTTCCAGGTCGCTTATCACGACTTCCGCCTTGGTCGCCCCTCCTCGAGCCTCCGGGCCGTAGCTCTGGGTCTGGCAAACGTATTTGCCGTCATGTATGCCCGCCGCCTCGGCGAGAATGATCCCGGCGAAAATCAGCCCCTGCCCTCCGGCGCCACTCAGTCGTATTTCATATCTTGCCATCGGGTTTCTCCCGCCCCGACACCATGGCCCGGGCCGCCTCCCGCAGCTTGTCGTATTCCTGGGTATAGACGGGCAGGTCCCGGTCGGCCAGAATGCCTATCGTGAATTTTCCCCGGAGCTGCTCCTCTGTCATCTCTTTGGCTTTTTCCACCCGAACGGCTGCTTCCTTCTGCCAGCGCAGCATCTCCACCGCGCCGTCCATGCGGTTTCTTCTTCCGTACTGGGTATGGCAGTGGCTGACTGCCTCGACCACTGCGAACCCTCGCTTCAAAATGGCCCTGGCGATCAGCTCATCGAGCATAGAGGCATGATAGACCGTGCCCCTCGAAACCATGCCCGCCCCGGCCGTGACGGCCAGTTCGGCAATCGAGAAGGCATGTTCGATGTTTCCATAAAGCGCGGTGGTGGCGATCGCCCCATACGGCGTTGTCGGCGAATACTGCCCGCCTGTCATTCCGTAGATGTTGTTGTTCACGACGATGGCGGTAAGGTCCAGATTGCGCCGGGCGGCATGGATGAAGTGGTTGCCGCCGATTGCCGTGGCGTCGCCGTCGCCCATTATCACGATGACATTGAGCTTGGGGTTGCCGAGCTTTATGCCGGTGGCGAATGTGAGAGCGCGCCCATGTGTCGTGTGCAGGGTGTTGAAGTCGACGTAGACGGATATCCTCCCCGAACACCCGATACCGGAAACTATGACGATTTCGTCTTTATCCAGTCCAGTACTGTCGATTGCCCGGATAAGCGATCCGAGCACAATGCCGTTACCGCATCCGGGGCACCAGACGTGAGGAAACTTCTTGTCGTGCCGCAGATATTTATGGACCAGCCTTGTAACTTGAGCCATGTTAGTTTTCAGTCTTCAGTTTTTAGTTTTTAGTTTTCAGTAAAACCAGAAACTCAAAACTCTTCACATTCTTAGCAGGCGAGTCAGGATCTCGTTAGGTGTTATCAGGTTGCCGTCGATGCGGTTCAGCGTCTCAATCCTGGTCGCTCCCTCGTTTATCCTCTTGACCTCTCGAGACATCTGCCCCATGATCAGTTCCGGGACCAGTGCAGCCCTTACTCGCCGCAAAACCGGTTCAAGGGCCTGTCTCGGGAAAGGCCAGAGTGTAACCAGTTGCATAAGCCCTGCCTTCACTCCCCGTTCGCGCGCCTCCCTTACCGCACGGCGCGCCGAACGCGACACGGAGCCATAGGCGATCACCAGCACCTCCGCATCCTCTGTCATCTCTTCCTCTATTTGCATAATCTCGAAGAAATTCTGACTGATCTTTCTGAATATGCGATTCATGAACGCGGTGATCTCGTCCTGGCGCTCCGTCGGAAATCCACGCACATCGTGAATGAGCCCTGTTACATGATACCGGTACCCGTCGCCGAAGACACTCATCGGCGGGACCCCGCGGGTGCTGTCCTCGTAAGGTATGTACCAGTCGGGAGGCATGTTTGGCTTTATGCGGTCGATCACCTCAACCTCTTCGGGACGGGGCAGCCAGATTTTTTCACGCGTGTGAGCGACAACTTCATCAGCCAGAAGGATCACCGGGGTGCGGTATTTTTCGGACAGGTTGAATGCCCGCACTGTGGTGGTGAAGCACTCCTGGGTCGTGGATGCGGCTAAAACGATTATCGGGTGGTCTCCGTGAGTTCCCCACCGCGCCTGCATCACGTCGCCCTGGCTGACCCTGGTGGGCAGCCCGGTGCTTGGACCGCCGCGCATCACGTTCACGATTACGCACGGGACCTCGGCCGTGCAGGCAAAACCGAGGTTCTCCTGCATCAGGGAAAAGCCCGGGCCGCTCGTCGCAGTCATCGACTTCACCCCGGCAAGGGAGGCCCCGATGGCCGCGCCAAGGCTTGCGATCTCGTCCTCCATCTGGATAAAGGCGCCATCGACAGCAGGCAGCCTGTACGACATAACCTCGCTGATTTCGGTGGCGGGCGTTATGGGGTATCCTGCAAAGAAACGGCAGCCGGCCGCAAGTGCGCCCTCTACTATGGCCTCGTTCCCCTGGAGAAGAAGCTGGCGCCCGGGAGGTCTTTTTGCTGTCAAGCCGGGTCTCCCTTTATTAATCGAAACACAATCATGCGGGCAGAACCGGCGTTAGAGGAGTCATGGCTTCGGAGCCATGCAGCCGGCTCATACATCTTCCACCCTGCCCTTATCACTTTTTTCATGAACGCTTATGGCAAAATCCGGACAGTGCAGCTCACACCAGCCGCACCCGGTGCACCGGTCCGAATCGACGTTGGTCGGGACGCCCTCATCGTCGAGCCGGATGCATTCCCGCGGGCAGAACGCAGCGCAGATGCCGCAGGATTTGCACCAGTCGCGAAAGATATCTATCTCGAAGCACTTTCTGTTGTTTGGCTTCGCACCTTCGGCCGTGGTTAGTTTTTCTTTTCCGGATTGGCTCTCGCTCCCGGTCTTGCGCCGTCGAGCCGCTTTACCCGTCTGCAGATCGCTTTCCATATGTCCTCGAGATGGAAAAATATTTATGACAGTTCGTATTTATAACCGAAAATAATCATTTTGAACAGAGGGCGGATGAGGCAGAGCAAATCAATGTTGGCGAACTCAGAACAGAGATTTCAGGATGGAAGATTTCAAGGCGGAAGATTGGATGTGAAATAAGATTTCTGATATTTGACTTCTGCTTTTGGAATCTGTATTCTGAAACCGGTGGCAAAAGAGGCGCCGGGTCGTGATTCAACCCGGCTTCGAATCGGACATAAACCGGTCAGGTTGCGAGTTTTGAATCCTGACATGCGCCGTCCGATCCCAGAGCCTGTCCGGCATCCTATTTCCGGCTTGCGACGTCTGATATTCGACATCCGTTTGTGAGAAAGGGTATGCGATGAAAAGGGCACCGAAGTGTTACGCAATCCTGGCCGCAATCCTTCTGCTCGCTTCCTGCTCCTCCGTCACAACGTTCACATGGTTCAATACGCTTTCGAGCGGCGAGGCGAGGCTGACCGGAATCGAAATGCCGGAATACGTCCGCGAAGATCTGCCTTATGACGTAATTCTAAGAATCGATTCCGAGGAAACCCCGCAAATCAGGAGGGCCTGCTTCCGGTGGTTGACGGAGGAGATTTCCACCAACTCGCCATCTCTTTACTGCTATGCGATGCACGGAACTTTCGGAACCGGCGGCCCTTGCACCAGTTGGACCTCCGGGGGAAGCACCGGTTCCGTTTCATTTTGTGTCGATGCTTCAGATATCAGGACGGACGTCCCGGGAAGACTGTATGTCAAGGTCCGGCCGGTCGGCCTCAAGGCCGCCTACAACAAGCTCGAGGCCCAAGTCGAGTATGCTTCCGATGGGCAGGTGCGGTTGACCAACACGGTCAAGACGCCTGTGATCGTTGAACAGTAGAAAATCTCCATTCACCACTGCGGATACGCCACGAAATTTCAGGCGTCAATCTCAAGGCAGGTATTTCTCAAGTTCCCTCCAGTCCCACGGAAGACAGCTTTGCTCCTGTAACGGCGGCCACGGCCAAGCACAGGGAATTGGCGACTCGAAACGGATTTTCTCGCCCCGCACAGGGTGATTGACAATCAGCTCTTTGGCAAAGAGCGCGATCTGCTTTTGCGGAAGCGGGTCCGGTGCTCCGTAGCGCAGGTCCCCGGCAACGGGGTGACCGATGTGCGAGAACTGAACGCGTATCTGGTGCCGCCGTCCGGTCTCGAGCTTTATTCGAACAAGAGTGCGGCCTTCCGAGAAGTCCAGCACGGTAAACGACAGGCTCGCCTCCCTGGCCCCCGGGGTTTTCCCGGATACCACCCGGCTCGACAGGTTTTCCCGCCTTTCGATGAAATGGACGAGGCGGCCCGATTTATCCTTCAATTCTCCCTCCAATACAGCTAAATAATACTTTTCCGCCGTCCCCGTGCGGAATTGCTCGCTGATCCTTGCGGCCGATTTGGAAGTGCGGCAGAAAAGGACGACTCCGGCAACCGGTCTGTCGAGCCGGTGGACCATGCCGAGAAAAACCCGGCCGGGCTTTTCATAGACGTGCTTGAGCCAGAGCTTGCCCAGTTCGAGAAGTGAGACTTCCCGGGTCTCGTCGGCTTGAACCAGTAGACCCGCCGGCTTATAGAGAACCAGCAGGTGATTATCCCGGAAGAAAACCGGCCAGGATGGATGAAAGAAGAAGTCGTCGTTCATAGAGCTGTTTTAAGTTTTGAGTTTTAAGTTTTGAGTTAAACTGGAAAGCGGGTTATTTTGTCAGCAAAACCGCCACACAAACACGGCGCTGAACCCGATGCCGGGCAACTTTCGAAAATTCTTAGCGCCTCGCGTGTTCCCCTGTCGCCCGTTCAGACAGCGCAGCTCTGGAAATATCACCAGTTGCTGAGGCAATACAACCAGGAACTCAACCTCACGCGGATACACAACTTCGAGAGCATGGTTCGGAAGCTCTATATAGATTCGATCCTCCCCGGCCGGATCATCGAGTTGCCCTCACCTCTTATGGACCTGGGGAGCGGCGCGGGAATGCCCGGGATACCTCTTAAGATCGCAAATCCCAAAATCGAGATCATACTTGCCGAAAGCCGGCGGAACAGGGCCGAGTTCATCGAAACAGTCCTCCGGGAGCTTGGCCTAAAAAAGATAAGGATCGTGGGACACAGCGTAAGCGCTTCGACCGAGGCGCCTGTAAACGGGGTGATAACCCGGGCCGTGGAGACGATACGAAAGACTCTGGAAAGGATCGCAGGATCGCTTGCCAAAGGCGGGTTGGCAATATTCATGAAAGGTCCGAAATGCGAAGAGGAAATAGAAGAGGCGCTTGATCGTTTTGGCAGCCGTTTCCGGTTAATCGGGGACCATCATTACCGCATACCGGATTCCGCTGACGAGCGCAGGCTCGTTGTGTTCGAGCGGCTGGATTCACCGCCCTGGGCCAGAAAGGTTGAGCTTGCAAAGGAAAACCTCGTGAGAATCATCGAGAGCGAAAACAACGAAACCTTCCGAAATCTAAAGAAGCTCCTTGCGCCTCGCGGCATACGCAAGCAGCTACAGGCGCTCGTCTTCGGGCAGAAACAGGTATCGGAGACGTTGGCCGGGCTTCCCGAAAAATGCGTCGCATGGATCAGCCGCGGGGACCGCAACCCGCCCCCTGACGGCGCGCCCCCGCACCTGAACTGGTATCAGCTCGCTCCCCCTCTGTATGAAACCCTGGATATTTTCGGGACTTCCTACCCGATAGTACTTGTGGAGATCGAGGAAATCCCAAAGTGGTCGCCGTCCGAGGGTCTGCCGGAAGGGTGTACGCTCCTCGTCCCGTTTCAGGACCCGGAGAACGTGGGGGCCGTAATCCGGTCCGCCGTAGCGTTCGGCGCTGCAGGGATAGTAATGCTCGCCGAGGCGGCGAACCCCTACCATCCAAAGGCTGTAAGGGCATCCGGAGCAGTGGTATTCAGGGCCAAACTGCTGCAGGGGCCTTCAATACACCATTTACCTGAGGACTTGCCGATTGTGCCGCTTTCAAAGGAGGGCAAAAGAATTTCGGATTTCAAATTTCCCGCAAAATTCGCGTTGCTTCCCGGGATCGAAGGGCCGGGGCTGCCGGACAGGTTCCGAAAGGCCGGGGTTTCGATTCCTGTCCGCCCGGAGGTGGAATCGCTGAACGCCGTAGCGGCCACGGCAATCGCGCTGTTTGAATGGGCGGAGAAGGGTGAACAGTGAGCAGTGAGCAGTGAGCAAGGAACAGTGAGAAACCAAATTCTTAAATTCCTCATTTCATGGATTTTGTTTCCTGTAAATACAGGCCAAGAGGCGCTCCTCTTGCGAACTGCGTTGAGCTTGATCCGCTCAGCTTAACCGGGCCCGGTCCGCTCACCTTTGATCCGGCCCGGCTGAAGCCGTGATGCGCGTAATGGTGAATGTGCTGCTGACGTCATAAATCAACCTGTTCGCCGTGCTCGTTATTTGCACAGTGTACTCAGTCCCGGAAGGAAGTTTCTTGGGTACGGTCCAGGAGTATGAGCCAACCCCTTTTGATCCCACAGGCTTGCCGGGTGTGATGGTGGAGACTTTCGAGCCGTTATTCAAAAGATCGATCCTGACAGGGCCTGGATTGCCGGTATAGTTCCAAGTGATCGCGTATTTCCTTCCTGCCGTCCATGTTGCCGCGCTTGCGGGAGAGGTTACGCTAATGGTTGGACCGGATATGGTGAAGGCGTTGCTTGTGTCTGAATAGGAGCTGATGGTTGTACTCCTTACCTTTATCTGATAATCGTTTCCCGATGCCTCAGTTTTGGGTATGGTCCAGGAATAAGAACCTGCTCCTGCCTTCCCGATGGAAGTACTTGATGCTATCGTGGACACTACCGATCCCGCTTCGAGGAGTTGAATTTTGACATTTCGACCTGGATTGCCCATATAGTTCCATTTAATTAGGTATTTCCCGCCTGCCGTACAGCTTTCACCACCTATAGGTGAGGTAACTACGATAATCAAGACGGTAACATTTACGCTGCCGGTCACCGTGTTATAGTCAGTGGCGTCGGTCGGGGTGAAGGTCACGGATTGAGGGTTTGTGCCGACTTTGGGGGCCGTGGCCGGATTAGTAAACGCGAAGGTGCCGGGAACAGACGCCGCGCCGCCTGAAAGTGTGGAGGACGCAAGTGTCTGGCCGTAGGTGATCGCGCTGGCGGCCGGCCATGCTGTTACGCTTGGTGTGTCCTTATTCACGGTCACATTTACGCTGCCCGTCACCGTGTTGTAGTGAGTTGCGTCGGTCGGGGTAAAGGTCACGGATTGAGGGCTTGTGCCGGCTTTGGGGGCCGTGGCCGGATTAGTAAACGCGAAGCTGCCGGGAACAGACGCCGCGCCGCCTGAAAGCGTGGAGGACGCAAGTGTCCGACCGTAGGTGATCGCGCCGGCGGCCGGCCATGCTGTTACGCTTGGTGTGGCCTTATTCACGGTAACATTTACGCTGCCGGTCACCGTGTTATAGTCAGTGGCGTCGGTCGGGGTGAAGGTCACGGATTGAGGGTTT
>JBEKXG010000153.1:0-12788 GCA_049512295.1 Syntrophobacteraceae bacterium | reverse complement strand
CATTTCTCATTTCAAGGAAATAGCCCGGCAGAACCTTTTCGCCGAGAACAGCAACGTTGCGCACGACCAGGGCCGGTGTGCGGTCTGCCATCCTGATATTGCCGGCCGGGACCCCTTTTCGGTCTATCTGGAAGTGATCGTCGAGTCGGTCCTTGTGAGGCGTCCGAGACTGGACGAAGCACTGGTTGCCGAAATTAACATGGACCGGGCGATGGCCGGGATCAAAACGGACGTCACGCTCAGGCGCCTGCTCGAAGGAAGCGGG
This sequence comes from Syntrophobacteraceae bacterium, assembly GCA_049512295.1. Taxonomy (GTDB): domain Bacteria; phylum Desulfobacterota; class Syntrophobacteria; order Syntrophobacterales; family Syntrophobacteraceae; genus SbD1. Next base: position 12,523 of record JBEKXG010000153.1, on the reverse strand, counting down.
GATGCACTCGCTTCCTGGGCTGCATGGGTTCGCGAGGCGCTGGCTGCCGGGCTGGGGCTTCTTTCGATTCACAGCCCCACCAGCCTCGAATTTGATTTAGACGAGCAGGCAGCAATGGGACATGGTCCGCTGATCGAATCCAGGATTCGACACATAATGGATTATCAGAAGAAAATGGCGGGATAACTGCGGCCATAAGACAACATGGGCTTATGGTGATCAGTTTCTGACCGATTTGTCAGGACCTGGCTGTCTCGCGTCTCGATCGAGCGTCTTTGTTCAGAGACACCGGCACGGGGACTGGCGTGGATGATTACGGGGTCGGACGCCCTTCCGCGTCCCGCTTATGATCCGGGCATTGCGGAGTCGCCCCGAAGCAATGCGCATGGCCCGGGGGTTGCGCTGACTGCCAATCAATATCCCGCTTGGAAATAAAGCACGATAAAGATTCAATTTTCTGCTCTTTGCTCCGAGCGGAGTCTAACATTTTCCTCGAAAAAGGGTTTCTCATAATATTCCCGGAAAAACCTCGGGCATCGTGAGATGCTTTGCCAATACGCACATTTTCCTGCTTCCGGCTTTAATGGGGGGACGGTTTTGCCCGCCAAGCCGAGCTTACACAGCTTGAATGAATCGTTTACGCCCCTTTTCAGCGCCAATTGGAATAGTGGCTCCAGATTTTTCGAAAATTTTTTCAAGACCGCTTCAATTTTTTTGCCAGTAACGGCTAATGCGATCTTTGTGTGTAGTAGGGTAGGGGCATTACGGTAAACAGTTATTCATGTCCCATCGGGAGGTCTTTCTTGTCCACGTACTGCCCTCATCAAGGCGTCACTCCTCCGGGAATTGCTGCGTCCAAAGTGAACGCGATCATAAAGAAATCGAGGTGGCTGCGCTATGGACCATCAATGGTTGGGAGTAATGTTTACGAAAACTCTCCCTTGTTTCTGGCACCCGGGGCCAGTTGAAATGGACTCCGGGAATTTCTGAGTTGTCCATAATCGGCATTCTTTGGGAAGTTGCTACATGGGACTTTTCCGGAAGACCCTCGTCTACATCCCCATTGTGCACACTTACACAGATATGGGTGCGCTCGGTGATGCGGTCCAGCGGGTCACAGTTCAACAGCTCGGCGTCAAAGCTTGGCGGCATAAAATGCGAGCGATCGATGAATTGTGGGCGGAAATCGAGCATGTTGTTACAACGATGCGACTTCCCTACGACAGAGTCCGCCTTTATCAAGACGGGCTGCCTGTGTGCGGGCGGGAGGAGGAGATTGTGCGGGAACTCGCTGCTAAGGGTAGCCGCAACCATTGCCTGCTGCTCCGCCTGATGGAGAAGGGTGCGACCATTATGGGCACGGAGTCTCCGGAGATGCTTCTCGAAGAATTCGAGCGCGTAAAGCTAAGTGTCGGTGGACAGAGCCTGAGCAGGATGAAGAACCGTCAGAGCGATGCAAGGGATTTGGATGACACCCTGCTCGGGCGTCGGAATCGATTTATCGCTCATCGTATCAACACCACCCTACAGCCAGGAGAGACCGGCATCCTTTTTCTGGGGATGTTGCACACCCTGGAGCATTTGCTTGATCAGGACATAAGAGTCATCTGCCCCATCTCCCACCCTGACCGGTCTGGAGGCAAGAGCAATGGCTGAGCTGACACCGCGACTGCTCATTGTGGATGATGAAATCGATCACTGCACGCTTCTAACCCACTTGATGGAGCGAGAGGGATTCAAGACCGCCGTAGCCTATGACGGCGAAACAGCCCTTAAGGCCATTCGGACCGAACCACCCGATGTCGTCCTGTTGGATGTCAAGATGCCAGGCATGGATGGCATGCAGGTCCTCAAGATTGTAAAGGAAGAGAATTGGGAATTACCAATCATCATCATCACCGCATTTGCCGACATTCCAGGTGCGGTAAAGGCAATCTGCTCGGGCGCCGAAAACTATCTTTCGAAGCCTTTTGATCATCAAGAATTGCTCAGAGTCGTGCGCCAGTCGCTCATACGACAAAGACTCAAGAGGCATGCACAGGAACAAGGCGAGGATTTTTTTGACAACCACTATCTGAATAAAATAATGGGGCCAAGCGACGCAGTGAAACGGCTTGTCTCTAGTCTGATTCTCGTCGCTCCCTCGGATTTTACCGTGGTCCTGATAGGGGAGACTGGTTCCGGAAAAGAGTTGGTAGCCCATGCCATCCATCAATCCAGTGCCAGACCTAAGGGGCCTTTTATCCCGGTGGATTGCGGGGCAATACCGGAAGCGCTGCTTGAAAGCGAACTCTTTGGTCACGAGAAAGGCGCGTTCACCAGCGCGGTGCTGCAGAAACCCGGGAAGTTCGAAATGGCCCAGGGGGGCTGTTTATTCCTCGATGAGATTTCGAATATGCCTTTTAGTTCCCAAGCCAAGCTGTTGCGCGCGCTGCAAGAGAAGAAGATTTATCGAGTAGGTGGGACCAGGCCGCTCAACATTGATGTGCGGCTTGTGGTTGCCAGCAATCTGGACCTTCGAACGCTTGTAGATTCCGGAACATTTCGTCGCGATCTGTTTTTCCGACTGAATGAGTTCACCATTCTGATCCCCCCGTTACGCGGGCGCAAGGATGACATCCCCTACCTCGCAAAGCTCTTTCTGGATGCGACCAACAAAGAATTGAATAAAAAGGTCAAAGGTTTCACGGAATCCGCTGTCGAGGCATTGGTGCGTTACGACTGGCCCGGGAATGCAAGACAGCTCCGTTCGGTCATTCGCCGGGCGGTATTATTGGCAGACCAGATGGTCACAGAGGAATTGCTCGAGATCAAGCGAGTAGACGACCCGGGGTTGGCGTTCACTCCGAAAGTTAAGGGCGCACCCTGGAAGGACATGAGCTTGAAAGAGATCGTGCGCTGTGGCACTCAGAGTATTGAGCGGGAGGTCATCGCCCAGGTTTTGAAGCACACCGGAGGAAACAAAGCAAGAGCGGCCCGAATCCTGCATATAGACTATAAGACGATCCACACAAAAGTGAAAGATTACCAAATCCGGACAGATGGAGATTAGGATGACCAGAAAAAAGGAAACCGGCGACAAACTCGGCGGAGGAGTCGAAGGACTATTCAAAGGCCTTGCTGAATTGGTGGAAAAACTTGGCGATCTGGCTGAAAAGGGTGGAGAGCTTTCCCGCAGTGGCGAAATCCCGCTGGGTGGCCATGACAAAGACCGCAAAGGAGTCTTTGGGTTCTCGGTCAAAGTGGGCCTCGGCGGGGAGGGAGTCAAGGTCGAACCCTTTGGCAATGTCACTCGCGACAAGGCTACCGGGAAAGCAGTCGTGGACGAAATCCGCGAGCCCCTGGTGGATGTTTTCGAGGAAGAAGACCATGTACTCGTGATTGCGGAAATGCCGGGAATTGAGGCGGGGGATGTTAAGTTTGAGCTGAAGGACGATATCTTGAGTCTTTGGGCGCAAAGAGGCGATAAAAAGTACCGGAAGGAGATCCTCCTTCCAAGCGGCAGATTTCACCAGGGTAAGGTGACGGTCGCCTGCAAGCATGGGATCGTTGAGATCAAGTGGATACGGTCGAAATCGCCGGGAAACGGCAGACTGTTTGCCGGGCTATGCCGGCCTACAAAGAACTCCGCGGTCAGTCCCGCGTGCAACTCGATGGCATTACCAGAGAAAATGCCGGGGCTGGAATTGGCGAATTCATCGTTGTTCGCAAGGTTAGCTGTGCACCGGCAGAAAGAGTCGTATTAGCTCCAACGAGCGTGACGATTGCTGAACGAGATCTGAAATACATTGGAGGCTTGCTGGATGGCTTGTCGGTAATGCAGGGGGACCACATTCGCGCCACTCTGTTTGGCAGCCGCTCAGCAGACTTTAAGGTAGAAAACACGGTCCCGAAAGGTCCGGTGATCATCAACCCAACCACCCAGTTGACGATCGGAAAAACCCAGGAACAAGCGGTGGCCCGCTTGATTGCCTACGAAGACATTGGGGGACTCAAGTCGCAGCTGCAGCGGATTCGGGAGATGATTGAGCTGCCTCTCCGTTATCCCGAGGTCTTCGATCGCCTGGGGATCGATGCCCCGAAGGGCGTTCTCCTCCATGGCCCTCCAGGTTGTGGCAAGACCTTGATTGCACGGGCCATTGCCCATGAAACCGACGCCAACTTTTTTTCCGTCAGTGGCCCTGAGGTGATTCACAAGTTTTATGGAGAGAGTGAAGCTCACCTGAGGAAGATCTTTGAAGACGCCAGTCGGAAAGGTCCCAGCATCATCTTTTTGGATGAGATTGATGCCATCGCCCCCAAACGGGAACAGGTTGTAGGAGACGTCGAGAAACGGGTGGTCGCCCAACTGCTGGCGCTCATGGATGGCCTCGCCAAACGCCAGAACCTGATTGTTATCGCAGCCACGAACCTGCCCAATGTTTTGGACCCGGCCCTGCGTCGTCCGGGGCGCTTCGACCGGGAGATCTCCATTCCTATTCCCGACCGGAACGGGCGCCTGGAAATCCTGGAGATTCACAGCCGGGGCATGCCCCTTTCTCAGGATGTGGATCTGGCGCATTTGGCTGAAATAACACACGGTTTTGTGGGAGCTGACCTTGAGGCCCTGTGCCGTGAAGCCGCCATGATTTGCCTGCGCCGGATCATGCCGGATATAGACTTTGCGCTCAGCAGTCTGCCCTACGAACAGATTTCGAAGCTTGAAGTGCGCATGGAGGACTTCCTTGCTGCCCTCAAGGATGTTGAGCCATCGGCTATTCGCGAGGTGTTCGTAGAAGTGCCGGATGTTCGCTGGGAGGATGTTGGGGGGCTTTCAGAGGTCAAAAGCAGGCTCATCGAAGCCGTTGAGTGGCCGCTTCGCTATGCCCATCTGTTTGAGCAGGCTGGAATTAAGCCGCCAAAGGGTATCCTCGTCTCCGGTCCACCGGGTTGCGGCAAGACCTTGCTGGCGAAAGCCGTTGCCAATGAGAGCAAGGTCAACTTCATTTCCGTCAAGGGGCCTGCTTTGCTTTCCAAGTATGTCGGAGAATCAGAACGAGGAATCCGGGAGGTCTTTCACAAGGCCAGACAGGCAGCTCCTTGCATCATATTTTTCGATGAGATTGATGCTTTGCTCCCGACCCGCAGCGCAGGTTCAAGTGATTCCCACGTTTCCGAGCGGGTGCTTTCGCAGTTCCTTGCCGAACTGGATGGCATCGAAGAATTGCGTGGCGTTTTGGTGCTCGGAGCGACCAACCGGATGGACATGCTTGACCCGGCAGTGATCCGGCCCGGCCGTTTCGATGAGATCGTGGAAATTCCCCTCCCTAGCCAAGACGATCGGCGAGAGATTTTTTCGATCCACCTGAAAAAAAAGCCGCTGGTTCCGGGGATTGATTTCTCAGATCTCGTAGCCAGGAGTGAAGGCTTTAGCGGTGCGGAGATTGCGTCGGTATGCAATGTTGCCGCCTTGCGAGCAGTGCGGCGTGCCATTGATGGAATTGAGGCAGCAAGCACTGATGAAGTGGTGATCGTTGTCACAATTGATGATCTGCTGGCGGCTTTCGAAGAGGTCGACAGAGTCTAAATGGATGATGCCGTTTACCTGTACTGTTTTGCCAAGGCAAGGCTTCTGCCCACGTTAGAAGGAATGGGTATTGATGGGGAAAAACCGTTTTTTCCATTTGTTTACAATGAAGTTGTTGCTGTTGTGAGCGCGGTGTCAGCGAAGGAATTCTGCGGTCCTGAGGCGGAAACCAGACTGCATGATCTGGCATGGATCGGTCCTCGGGCATGTCTACATCAGGAGGTGATCGCCCGCGTGATGCGCAGCTCGCCGACATTGCCTGCCCGCTTTGGGACGATTTTCTACTCTCTGGGAAGCCTGGAAGACCGTCTCAGAACGCATTACGGTGCCATCGTGAACTTCCTTGACCGGATGGTTGGCCGGGAGGAATGGGGCGTCAAAGTAATGTGGGATCGCTTGAAAACCCACGAGGAATTATTCACCACCATGATCGCCGACAATGCCCGGAGGCTGTCTGCATCACCAGGTACACGGTATTTTCAGGAGCAGAAAATCCGGGGCGAAGTCGAGAAGAACATGCGCCGCTGGCTCAAGGAGACCTGTGACAAAGTGGTTCTTGACCTGGAAGAGATCGTTTCGGAAACCTATGTGCGCAAGGTGCTCCCTGGCAGGGCTACGGGGGACAACAGAGAAATGTTCTGTAACTGGGCTGTTCTGATCTCTCAGAAAGACTTGCCAAAGCTTCAAGAGCATATTTCACGGGTTAATGAGAGTTATGCTTCACGGGGTCTGCTTCTCGAACTGTCCGGTCCATGGCCTCCTTATAGCTTTTGCCCATTCCTCGACGCGGAGTCGTCAGATTGAGTTATCTATTGTACTGCCTTTCCAAGCATTTGGAGGAGCTGGAACTCGATGGGCTGGCAGGTGTCGAGGGGCAACCGATCGGAATCCGAACGTGCACTGGTCTGAGCGCCGTCATCTCGATGCTGTCAGCTCCCGAACTGTCCCGGGCAGACCTTTCCACGATCATGTCCTATCAAAGGGTCATCGATTACTTCCATCGCAAACGAACGATAATCCCCATGCGGTTCGGGTGCGTATTATCCGAAGAAGCTCAGATTATTCGATTCCTTGAAGATCACTCCGAGGAATATCGCGCGCTGTTGGAAGAACTGGAGGGATGCGTAGAAATGGGAATCCGCATATTGATGGACAATCGGCAGTATGAGGAGCCGGTTCCATCGTCAGTGGGTTCGGACCCTGCTCCACCCGATCCTGGTCTTGCCGGCACGGGAAGAGGGTATTTGCATGCCCGAAGGTCCCATTATGCCGCCAGGGATCGGCTAGGCAATGGGGAAAGAGCCATCATCGAAACCGTTCGCGGACCTTTTTGCGGGCTCTTTGTTCGATGCAAAGCAGAAAAATCCATGCCCATAGCGGGGAATCACGAATCGTCCGCTCGCATGCTTTCCCTCTATTTCCTCGTGAAGAGGGAGGAAGTGGAGAAGTTCCGGCAGGGCTTCCAGGCGTTCGCGTCCCGTTCTTCAGCAAGACTCTTGCTCAGTGGGCCGTGGCCGCCCTTCAACTTTGTTCTTCCCGAAGCATCGCAAGGAAGGTGGTTTTCTGATGCAAGCCATCGATAAAGGCTTCCCTGAGATGTCATCAACCCGTTTTGAGAAGCTTTACTTGATGCTTCTCGATGCCATTCCCAGCTCCCTCCTGATGATTAACCGCGATCTGCGGATCTTGGAGGCAAATCGAAACTTTCTGCAGAAAAGCAAACGTACCACTACGAATACCATCGGTTACCGCCTGGATGAAGTCTTTCCGGCGATTATCCTGGACCAGATGGAGATCTCACGGCGCATCCGGCAGGTCTTCGAATTGAATCGCGCGACCTCTGGGGACCGTTTTACCTATCGAGCCCCCGGCCTGCCCACTCGCATCTATTATTACATCCTTCTTCCTTTTTCTTTGCATGGTGTCGTTGAAAGTGTACTGTTCCTGATGGAGGATGTCAGCGAACAGGTCCGTTTGAGTGAGGATGTCCACCGTCTGGAACGACACCTGGCAAGTGTTGTCGAGTGTGCCAGCGACATCATCTTATCCACCGATACCAATGGCCGAATTCTCACCTGGAATGCGGCTGCCGAGAAGATCTCAGGCTATAGCCTCTACGAAGTCAGGGGAAAATACTTGTGGGAGTTCAGTGCCGAGCAATACGTCGAGGATGTCCAGAAAGTCTTTGTTGATATGCAGAACCGGGAGGACTCGATCATGGCCGAATGGGATCTGATAACCAGGGACGTTAATTCGGTCCCCGTTTACTGGGTCTTCTCGCCGCTCGATGAGGGATGGTCGCAATCCGTTGGCATCGTAGCTGTCGGTCGAGACCTTACCGAACGCCGCAAACTCGAGGCCCAGCTTCTCCAGTCCCAGAAATTGGCGGCCCTCGGAGTAATGGCCGGTGGGATTGCCCATGAAATCCGAAACCCGCTGACGATTTGTTCGTCAGCCGCTCAATTCCTGAAGGAGGATGAACCTTCGCCGGAGTTCCGCAAGGAGTGTGCAGAAAAGATCCATGCTGGTATCCAGAGGGCTTCGATCATCATTGAGAATCTCCTGAGATTTGCTCGACCATCGGCCAAGGCTGATGCGGCGGCGGTGAACTTCGGGATGCTCATCGAAGAGACTCTGACTCTCGTGAGAAATCAGGCCAGAATTCAAAAAATTGAAGTGTTTCCCGAATTTCCAAAGGAACCTATCATGATCAACGGCATCGCCAGCCTTCTCGAGCAGGTATTCATGAATCTTTTTCTTAATGCTATCAATGCCATGCCGGATGGGGGCTGCTTGCGCGTCCGTCTGTGCAAGAGGGGAAGTCAGGCGTTGGTTGATGTTGCTGACACCGGCGTAGGGATCAATGAAGCAGATGTCAATATGATCTTCGATCCTTTCTACACCACCTCGCCGGTTGGGAGGGGGACAGGGCTTGGCCTTTCCCTCTGTTACTCGATCATCAAACACCACTTCGGGTCCATCGAGGTGGAGAGCTCAAAGGGCGGGGGCAGCACCTTCACGGTCATCCTCCCTTCAATTGGATAGCGAAGGACACAAGCGATGCGTGACGAGACCTCTATGTTTCTTATTGTCGATGATGAACCTGGTATGTGCTGGGCATTGCAGCATATTTTGAAAACGGCAGGCTTCCGTTCCCAATCTGCCCTCAGTGGCCATGACGCTCTCGACCTCATCCGTCAACATCAGTACGCCCTGGCATTCCTGGATGCCAAGTTGCCCGACATGGATGGGCTTCATCTGGCTAAGGAGATCCACGAGCTGGCTCCAAGCACCCGTGTTGTGATGGTTTCCGGTTATTTTTACCAAGACGATGTGACCATCCAGAAAGCCATTCAAGAGAATCTCATCGAGGGATTCATCAGTAAGCCATTTCTCAACGAAGAGATCATCAACGTTATCGAGACGACCGGCGCCGCGAATCATTCTCGTGTGGAAATGAGGAAATAGGGAAAACCTTCCTCCAAAGCATGGAATCCGTTCCATAGCATCCCTTCCCCAGCACCCTGCCCTGCAACCCGCCTTTATCATTTTATCCAACGCCTCCTGCACCCCGGGGACATTCGAGTGGTCATTTCGCAAATGGAACCGGTAGGTTGATTTACCAACAAATCTTCAAACCGTCATTCGCGCATGCTCCCCGCCTAAAGCGTGCGGGGACAAGCTTTAGCGGGAATCCAGTTTCTTTTAGACCCCTGGACTCCCGCTAAGAACATGCGGGGGTGACGATGTGTGTCAGCGGCTAAAGCCTTAAATATCTGAAAGTAAACATAGATCCGCTTAAGTTGACGCGCAGTCGCCTGGTCGGGAATGACAATGGGAGGCCATCCGAGCAGCCTTTTCGAACGGTTATAATCACACCTGCAATGACCTGTACGGGCATGAGCAGAGGTTTTGGCATAGCCACTATCTATTTTCTGCGCTGGCGGCCTTGTTCCGCAGGGTTTGTGAGGAGTCGGACTTCAGGTTGGCACGCTCCCTGTAGTGTTAACCAACCGATGTTGAGACGGGCCTGCCTATCCGTTGGTAAGGTTCAGGAGTCAAAAAAACAGTCAAATTGAAAGGAGGTACTCATGGCAAAGGTTCAAAAATCAACCGATTCTTCAAGCCTGGCGGAAGTAGTGGACCGTATTTTGGACAAAGGCATCGTCATCGATGCCTGGGCCAAGGTCTCGCTGGTAGGGATTGAACTCCTCTCCATCGAAGCCCGCGTGGTTATCGCTTCAGTTGAAACGTACCTGAAATACGCTGAAGCGATCGGGTTGACGGCAAGCGCCGCAGCCCCAGCGTAATCCCCTTGTGGATCGCTGATGGTCTTAGACGATCCTCCCCGGGAGTTTTGGATTGGATGCGCTCCCGGGAAGGTGCCCCCGTCACTCATAGACGAGAGAAAGGAATTTTATCATGGCAAAAGTACAAAAATCAACTGATTCATCCAGTCTGGCAGAAGTTGTTGATCGCATTCTGGACAAGGGTATCGTGATCGATGTCTGGGCGAAAGTGTCCCTCGTCGGTATCGAACTGCTTTCGATTGAAGCCCGTGTGGTCATTGCCTCGGTCGAGACCTACCTGAAGTATGCAGAAGCTATTGGGCTCACCGCAAGCGCGGCCGCTCCAGCCTGATGCTTAAGCGCCAGGGGATTGCTGTTTGCCGGATGCTGACCGCAGCGTGCGGTCCGCACCCGGCGAGTGGCTCCACAATTGAAGGATTAGGCTAGAGAGGAGGATGACCATGGGGGTGCTGACTGACGATATGGCACGCCTTCGCGGTGAAATTGGATTCATGCGCGGACAGCGAGGAGAGCTTCGCAAGGACATTGCGCAGGCTACCAAGGAGCGCAAGGCTGCCGTGGATGAGATGCAGGCCACCTTCGACAAAGCGCATGCAGAGATGGCGAGGGTAAGCAAGCAGGAGCGGACAGCCGTAGTTTCCAGCGTCAATGCAAACGTTTCCGCTTTGCAGGACCAATTCCATAAAGACCTTGCCAGTATGCGTGCTGCTCATGCCGAAATGGCCAGGCACACAAGCAAGACAACCAAAACATACGTCGCCGGCATGAAGGCTGACGTCGCCGGCATGAAAACCGGTTTTCACAAAGCTCATGCGCTCATGGCAAAGACGACCAAAGGCAATCGGTTGGCGTTTTTGTCTGGTTTGAAAGGCGAAGTCGCCGGGATGCAGGACAGCTTTCGCAAAGACCATGCGAACATGGCAAAGGAGGGCAGAAACAATCGGATCGCCTTCTTGTCCGGAATCAGGACAAATGTTTCCGAACTGCAGGCGGGGTTTCAGAAGGATATGGCTGATTGTCGTCTGGCCTATGGGGACATGGTGAAAGATGCGAGGATGGACCGTTCGACGTTTGTGTCGGGCATGAAGCAAACAGTGACGGGTCTGCGGGAACGGAATGCAGAGGACATCAACGGGGCTCACCTCGCATGGTTGGGTGCCAAGGTCCCCGCGGCTACGCTGAAGGTGCAGCGACAGCAAGATTTGGAGCGTCAACGTCGAGAGGCGGATCGTCAGCGTGAAGAGGCGGGTCGTCAGCGTGAAGAAGCGGAACTCCAAGCATTGAAAGAAGCTGAGCGGCTGGCGAAAGCAGAGGCAGAGATTCAGGCCGCGCATGCAGCAGAACAAAAGGCACAGGAATCGGGCGGCCGGGGAGAAGACGAACCAGCGCTCCTCGACAAAGAAGAAAGAAAGCCCCGTAAGAAGGACAAAATGGGTTAAGCCCTCAGGGTAAGGGCCCGGGTGAACCGCATAGTCAGGCAAAAGCAGATGAAGATTGAGCAGAAGAGAGGAATTAGTGAAGTGACATGCTCCTTTTGCGGCGGCAGCGGGAGAGATCCCTTCGGCATCATGTCTTACCTGTCCACCTGTTGTGTTTGCGGAGGGAAGGGGTTGGTGAATGTGCCTGAACCCCATGTACCGTGTGCTCATTGTCGGGGTACCGGCGCCATCAAGACCCTCACCTGTACCGCTTGTGGTGGCAAAGGGGCGATATCCGCCCCCGCCCGCCAAAAGGAAAGGTGCCCCGCGTGCATCGGGACAGGAGACGACACCTCAGCATCATCGCTACCCTGTCTTCGATGCCGCGGCCGGGGATGGATCGAAAGATGATTAACGAGACAGAATTCAGAGGTCAGAGGTTAGTGGCGGGCACGAGTCTTCGATTCTGAGTTCTGTCTTTTGGATTCTGTCTGTTTTGCTGGCCCGACTCACATTTCTAAACAATGGAGTGAACGGACAATGAATGGCGAAAATATGAAAGTCTCCACCTCAAGTGCCGTGAGGGTTCAGACCGACGGGGATAATATTGTCCCGGAGCCAAGTGACGGGTTTGTTAACACTCCATACGTAGAACAAGTCACGGAGAGGGCACTGGCCTATCTGGAAGCAGGCTATGCCGTGCATTTCTCTGGTGTGGCAGGAACCGGCAAGACCACCTTGGCATTGCATGTCGCTTCCAAACTTGGTCGTCCCGTTACCCTGATGCATGGGGATGACGAGTTTGGCAGCTCCGACCTGGTTGGTCGCGATGCCGGATACCGCAAGTCCAAACTCGTCGACAACTTCATCCATTCTGTGCTGAAAACCGAAGAGGAGATGAAAAGTTTTTGGGTGGACAATCGTCTTACCAGTGCCTGCCAGAATGGTGACACGCTGATTTATGACGAATTCAACCGGTCCAAGCCGGAGGCCAATAACGCCCTGCTCAGCGTGCTCTCCGAGCGCATCCTCAATCTCCCCAGTCTGCGCCGGACAGGCGAAGGTTATCTCGCGGTGCATCCGGAATTCCGCGCCATTTTTACCTCCAATCCTGAGGAGTACGCCGGCGTGCACAAGACTCAGGACGCTCTGCTTGATCGGCTCATTACGATCAATCTGGAACACTATGACCGCGAAACCGAGGTTCTGATCGCTGTGGCGAAGTCAGG
>JBEKXG010000152.1:0-8998 GCA_049512295.1 Syntrophobacteraceae bacterium | reverse complement strand
TGTGGCCAGGTAGGGAGTGCGCCCACGAGTAGAAGAATTAATACAATGAGTAGAATTGTTCCCAACATTTTCATCTCTCCGTTCTGTCGAAAGTTCGGCGTTTAGAACTGACATCTGTTAAGTGACACACATTAAGCCCATTAGGATTGGCGGACTGACACATACTGTTCCCTGTCAACCAAGATGTCGTTATTCGCTTCTCTCACCTCGATGAGCCCGTTATCCCTTACCGAATGCCGAATAACATAAGAGAAGCGGGATGGGAGCTAAATGAGCCGTGCTGCATTATCATTAGGCAAGTTTTATGCCCGCCGGATCGGGAGGTGTCAAGTTTACACTTTAGCTAAAAGATACAGGAACTTACAATATGGCTGGAGCCACCCAAGGGTGTTAACTTGAATCGAAGAAGTGTTGCATGCAACGAACGTGTTGCATTGCTTCCACGTCACATGCTACATTTCAGTACCGGGGAGTCCGCTGCGGTTGAAGGATAAACCGGCTCGAAGGGCAACGATGCTCTGAACATTGCCAAAAAAACCACAAAATTCACTGAACCGAGGTGCAAGTATGACTGAAAATAAATCCGGAGATGATCGCACTGCGCACCCGATGAGATACAGGATACCGATTCTCACGCAATTCTTGAGGCCCCGGACAAAACCGCCTGGAACAAAGCAAAAGCAGCCCGCTTGCTGAGACTAGATCGTGTGACCCTCTACCGAAAAATCAAAAGCTATAACCTCACTAAAGATACCCCTCGATGTTGAAGTGTTACATGTGACATGAAAGAAGTGCAACGCTTCTGTTGCATGCAACACCTTTTCTACTCAAATCGACAACCTCGGGTCGTGCTCGCTCCTTGCATAAGTATCCGTATGTATTATATTAAATTGAAAAAGGGACGGTTCTCGATCTCCCGGCCATAGAATTTGCATAGGCAACAGGAAGGATGGCTCGTAACTCGTAAGCCGAAGGGCAGGATTTATCGGAGTGCCGGAGTATTTAGCCGGCAAGATACGGGAGAGATATTGGCATCAAACACGAAGAGGCGAGACGAAGCTCGAAGGAAAGCTTGAGTTAGATCGCTCTCATCTTGAACGACCGAAACCAGCCGCCACAATCATGTTACTGGTTCTCCAAAATACCAGAAAGGATGTTAGATGAAAAAGACCGTTTTCCCTGTAGTTTTGTTTTTCTCTATGACCCTGATCTTAGGCTTTGCATTAACGACATTCGCAGATCGAAGTGTAGGGGTAGTGATCGACGATGCCACTATCACCACGAAAGTGAAGTATGAATTGGCAGAGGACGTCAAATTCAGCACACTGAAAACAGTCCAGGTCGATACCAACAAGGGAGAGGTTACTCTCACCGGTAAGGTTCATACCCAGGAGCAAAAAGAGCATGCGGGACTCGTGGCTGAGAAGGTGGATGGCGTTGTGAAAGTACACAACATGTTATCGGTAGTACCGGAACAATAAGTCTGAGGATAGGCTTTTACTACCAAATGAATTTGGCCTACCTCGATGATTGAAATCCCCCCTTGCCTCCTTTTTCAAAGCGGGCAAAAAGGGCGGAAGAAGAAGAAAACATCATGGAAGTGAGTGGATTTCTTAGGCGATCTCTGATCGGGTTACTCGTTGTGATGATGGTCCCGTTTGGGGCGCTTTCACAGGAAACAGCAAGCTCAGGCAAGGCATTCAGCGAGGCAGAGCTTGACCAGATGCTTGCCCCGATTGCGCTATATTCGGATGCGCTGCTCGCGCAAGTCCTGCTGGCTGCGACCTTCCCGGATCAGGTCGCGGAAGCGGACACCTGGTTGAAGGCAAATCCGGACCTTAAGGGGGATTCGTTCAATGACGCCCTCGATAAAATGAACTGGGACCTGAGCGTGAAGGCGCTGGCGCCTTTCCCGCAGGTACTCGCAATGATGGTTGAACAGACGGCGTGGACGCAAAAGCTGGGTGAAGCCTTCGTGGCTCAGGAGTCCGATGTTATAGCCGCCGTTCAGAAACTGCGCTCGAAAGCATACGCTGCGGGCAATCTCAAGTCGTGCGACGAGCAGAAGGTGGTTATCAAAGGTGATACGTACGAAATCGAGCCGGCCAATCCTGAAGTTGTCTATGTGCCGCGTTACGATCCGTCGGTAGTCTACGGGTCCTGGTGGTGGCCTGCGTATCCTCCCTTCGCATATTACCCCGTTTGGCCGGGAGTGGCCATTGGCCTTGGAGTGTTCGGCTTTTGGGGGGGTATAGGAGTGGGACCTGTCTGGGGCTGGGGATGGGGGTCCTGGAACTGGGGCGGCGGACATATGAATGTCAATGTCAATCGAAATATTAACATCAATAGCAGGAATGCTAATATCAGTAGAAACTTCAGAACCGCAAACTCCCGTAGTGTCGCAGGCCGGGGAGCCGCTGGCCGAGGGACCGCTGGCGTTGGCCGTGGCGGTGCGCGTGGTGCAGGAGGCAGACCAACGGCAGCGTCCTTCGAACGTGGACTTAAGGCCGGTGGCTCGCGTGGCGCTGCCGGAAACGTTTCGCGCGGAGGCTCGCGTGGCGAAGGCGGTCGCGGGACCGGTAATGTCAGCAGAGGCGGCTCGCGTGGCAAAGGCGGTCGCAGCACCGGTAAAGTCAGTCGCGGCGGCTCACGCGGCGGCGCATCTCGTGGTGGTGGTGCACGCGGCGGCGGTGGTCATGGCGGCGGCGGCGGTCGAAAATAAATATGTCATGTAATGAAACATTGACGAGCAGAT
The DNA here is from genome assembly GCA_049512295.1 of Syntrophobacteraceae bacterium. Lineage (GTDB taxonomy): Bacteria > Desulfobacterota > Syntrophobacteria > Syntrophobacterales > Syntrophobacteraceae > SbD1. The sequence goes on along the minus strand of JBEKXG010000152.1, from coordinate 6,243 downwards.
TGAAGATCAGACCTTGCGGTCAACGGGAAGCTTCATTAATAGTGTTTTATTATGCCTGCCTGGCCACACAGCAGGGGTTGGGGATACTATCCAAGCAGTGGCATGGGACTGGTCCTTCTGATCGTGGTGGTGCTCCTGTTAATGGGCCGTATCTGACAGGAGTAAAGGCATCGCAAAGGAATACACGGCACTCCTTTGCGATGCGGCATGGTCCGGCAACCGTAAACACTAAACTTCTTTAAGAGAGAAGGAACAAGTCATGAATTGGAATCAAATCGCAGAGAACTGGAATGGACAGGTGACGAAACTCTGCAACTGGACCATTGATCGATTGGAAAGCGCCGCTGACAAAGGCGGTGTGAAAGCAACCCAGACAGACTGTCAGCAACCATCAGTCAAACCCTGCAAGTACGCGGGGCAGGAGGAATACCATGAAATCCGGCACGAAGGACCAGGCGGAAGGCAAGTTTCACAAAGTGAAGGGTAAGCTCAGGGAGATCGCCGGGAAACTCAGCATGAAACCCAAGTTGGAAGCCGAAGGCAAAGACGAAAAAATAGCCGGCAAAGTACAGGAAAAGATCGGCCAGGTTGAGAATGTCCTGGGGAAGTAGGAGAGCGGCGTATCATATACGCCGGATCGCCATTGGGTGCGCGGTCGAGGCTGCGCAGGGCACTGATACCATAAACCCTTACGACGTGCGGAATTAGCTTTACACATGCACTATCGAAAAAAATCGATGAGAGGTGGATTATGAAAAAAATTGCCTTTATTTTGATGATAGCAATCTCGCTGGCTGGAGGCGCAGTCGCCGCCATGTCTTCACCTTCTTATGCTCAGGCCGATGAGTATCCACCCCCGCCCCCGGATCCTTATGAGTCACCCTGGGTGGGGCCTGATACGCCGTGGGTCTATTACAACGGTGACTGGTTTTTGAATGGCGTCCTGTACTATTTTTTCGGCCCTGAATACGGTTGGGCCCCATATTACGCTTATGCTCCCACCTATATCGTCAGACCCGAAACCTGGTATGCTCCGAGATGGATGACGTGGTATCACGGACAGCCTCAATACTGGGAGAGTTTTCAACGGCAGTATCCTTATTGGCGCGAACACCGGCAGGGTCAGCATTATAATCAGGAATTTTTTGAGCAACACCATCATGGCCAGGGCGGTGGGTGGCAGAAAGGATTCCAAGGCGGCCACGCTGCTCCATCCCGCCCCGAAGGACGCAAACCCGGGCCGGCTCAAGCGGCACCCCCTGAAAAGCAGCACCCTGCTGTGCAGCACGAGCCCCAGCCACAAAAGCAGCAGCCTGCTGTGCAGCACGAACAAAAGCCTCAGCAGCACCCTGCCGTGCAGCACGAGCCCCAGCCACAAAAGCAGCAGCCTGCTGTGCAGCACGAACAAAAGCCTCAGCAGCACCCTGCCGTGCAACATGAGCCTCAGCCACAAAAGCAGCAGCCTGCTGTGCAGCACGAACAAAAGCCTCAGCAGCACCCTGCCGTGCAGCACGAGCCTCAGCCACAACAGCAGCACCAGCAGCAGCAAGGTGGCGCTAAAGAGAAAGAAAAGCAGAAAGGGCACGAGCAACAACAGTAAAGAATCAGTATATTTCGTGAAATGAGAGCTGGTAATCGGGCAGAAAGGCAACATCATGCAAAAGACTTTCGAATACGAAGACATCGAAAAGTTACTGGCAGAGGCCGATGAACTCCTCCTACAAATTAATTCCGAGGTCATCGCAGACATGGAGGGAGAACAACGAGCCCAACTTGAAGAGCATGTCCAAAGCTTGAAGAAACTCAAGTCCGAGGTTCATGACAAGATCGGGAATGGAGGGGCTACAGAGAACAGTTCTTATAGCGAAGGAATGCACGAGGCTATGGATGATATTGCCAAGGCCATGAAGGCCTTGGCAAGCTATCTTTCCTGATTTCCCTCCACGAGGGGGACCGCTGGATATTGATCATCGCTTCGGCCAGCATCGAATAGCCCCCTTCGAGGTGGGAATCGTGGGTAATGCCGTGTCCGTTGAAAGGGCGGAGGCCGTTCCGCCATGTGAAACGCCCTGTTTTTCCTCTGCGGGCTTCGGGCATGAAAGGAGAATAATGTGCCTTTGATCAACTTGGTGATTATTTTGGTTGTGGCGGAGTGATCCTTTGGCTGGTTAACAACTACATACCGATGGATCGTAGAATCAAGCGCATCCCAAATATAGTCGTGGTGATTGCCGTGATAATATGGCTATTGAGTGTCTTCGGGGTAATAGGTCCGCTTTCGGGACTTCGTGTCGGGAGGTAAGGTTCTGTTGTAGGGAAAGGGGTGATTCGTCATGAGCAAGGGTTCACGACAGAGAGTGCGGAGGTCGCAGAGGCAAAAAATCGGCATTGTTTGCTGCCTTCGCCTCATCTCCTCAATGGCTGCAAGGTGGGGTGCAAATTCACTCCAGGATGGCAAACCATTATGAAACGGATCGGAATTATTCTCGGCGGCGGGATTCTCCTGGTCATTGTGCTCTTCGGATGGTGGGTTTTCAGCCGCCCCGAACGCGGTACGACCGGCTCGGTCAGCACGCATTTTCGCCTGCTCGGGCCCAACGACAAGATCGTGATCGACGGCTTCGACGACCCCAAAGTCCAGGGCGTCGCCTGTCACATCTCCCGTGCGCAAACGGGAGGGATGAAGGGCGAATTGGGCGTGGCTGAGGACACGAGTGACGCCAGCATCGCCTGTCGTCAGGTCGGCCCGATCAAGATCGTCGGCGAGCTCAAGGACGGCGAGCGCGTTTTCGACGAGCACCGCAGCCTCGTGTTCAAAAAGCTTCAGGTCGTCAGGTTCTTCGACCGCGAGCGCAATGTGCTGGTTTACGTGGCGTATAGCGATCGGGTTATCGAGGGTAGCCCGAAGAACAGCATCAGCACCGTGCCGATTATGGGGTGGCCGGCACCATAAATTCGAACTTCGCGGCCTGATTCGAGTTCCTAAAGAGACCCTTCATCCTCTGCCTTCCCGACACCGGCGGATATGAAAGCGGCAACGCAATGTGCTTCAGTATGGAACCTCGAGGCCGCAAGATTTCCTCACCGGGTCGTGGCCTTTGCTTAAGTTTTCAGGGCCGCCTCGTTTCTATGAGGGAGGGATCGCTGTGAACTCCGAATGCGGTTTGGGAGCCACACTCCTGGGAGACGACACATGTGGATTTCTCGTCTGGGCCCCCGCGATCAACCAAATTGAGGTCCATATTTTTTCTCCGGAAGAACGAAGTGTGCCCCTGGAAAAAGTCTCGCGGGGCTACCATTATGGTGTGGTGCAGGGGGTTAAGCCGGGAACCCGATATTTTTATCGTCTCGATGGGAACAAAGAGCGTGCCGATCCCGCATCAAAGTTCCAGCCTGAAGGCGTTCATGGGCCATCCGGTGTCATTGACCCCAACTTTGTTTGGGAAGAGCCTCACTGGTCCGGAATACCTCTGTCCCATTATGTGCTTTACGAACTCCATGTGGGGACTTTTACTGCTCAAGGCAACTTTGACGCTATCGTCCCACATCTGGACGAACTGAAGGATCTGGGCATAACATCACTTGAGATCATGCCTGTAGCTCAATTCCCGGGGGATCGCAACTGGGGCTATGACGGCGTATACCCTTTCGCTGTGCAAAATTCTTATGGAGGTCCTGAAGGTCTCAAAAGACTTGTCAATGCGTGCCACCAGCGTGGTCTGGCTGTGACTCTGGATGTTGTCTACAACCATCTCGGGCCGGAAGGAAATTATCTCAATGATTTTGGGCCCTACTTTACCGACCGATACCGCACTCCATGGGGTTCAGCCATCAATTTTGATGGGCCTGACAGCGACGAAGTCAGGCGATTCTTTATCCAAAACGCGCTCTATTGGGTGACGGAATTTCGCGTAGATGCTTTGCGCCTCGATGCGGTTCACGGGATTTTCGACTTTTCCGCACTCCATTTTCTGCAGGAATTGGCTTGTGCGGTGCATGCGCAGGCCGAGCGGCTTAATCGCCGGATATATGTCATTGCCGAGAGCGATTTGAACGACGCACGGCTGGTTCGCTCTCTAGAACTGGGTGGTTATGGCCTGGATGCCCAATGGAACGACGATTACCATCATGCGCTCCACACGCTTCTTACCGGGGAGCGAACCGGGTACTATGAAGATTTCGGGCGTATTCAAGATCTTGCCAAGGCCTTTGTCGAGGGCTTTGTCTATTCGGGGGCGTATTCCCCTGCGCGACGGCGCAGACACGGGAACACCTCCAAAACTATATCAGCGAGTAAGTTCGTGGTCTTTGCCCAGAACCACGATCAGGTGGGAAACCGTCTGAAAGGCGACCGGCTCAGCGATTTGGTCACCTTCGAAGGGCTGAAGCTGGCGGCTGCCGTCGTGCTCCTTTCGCCTTTCATACCCCTGATCTTCATGGGCGAAGAGTACGGGGAAACAGCGCCGTTTCCCTATTTCGTCAGCCATTCGGATCCAGACCTGAGAGAGGCGGTACGCCTAGGGCGTAGTCAAGAGTTTGCATATTTGCAGGGGCCGGATGAGCCGCCGGACCCTCAGGAAGAAGCGACCCGGCAGAGCGCAAACCTGGATCACAGCCTGCGGCATCAGGGAAAGCATCGCATCCTGTATGAATTGTACAAGGAACTGACAAAGCTTCGAAGCGAAATTCAGGCTTTCGCGGGATTAAGCAAGGATCGCATGGAAGTTGTTTGCCTGGAGAGTGAGAGTACCCTGGTCGTTCGGCGCTGGGGGCGCGAGGAGCAGGTTGCCGCCATATTTCATTTTGGTGACGCTGCTGTGTCTGTCAACGTCCCCTTGCCGTACGGACGCTGGCTGAAACGCCTGGCGTCGGGAGAAGAACGATGGAACGGTCCAGGCCGCGACCTGCCCACAGTGCTTCATTCAGACGGGAAGGTCTCAGTGACCTTGACGAAATATGCCTTTCTCATTGTAAGTCTGCAACCGGAGGACTAACTGATGGACCGATTTGTTTGTATCCATGGGCATTTTTATCAACCTCCCAGGGAAAGCCCCTGGCTGGAGGCCATAGAGATCCAGGATTCGGCGTTCCCGTACCATGACTGGAACGAGCGGATTACAGCCGAATGCTACGCGGCGAACGCGGTGTCGAGAATCTGGGACACCCAGGGACGAATCGCCCAACTGGTGAACAATTATGCCAGTATAAGCTTCGACTTCGGTCCGACTGTCTTGCTCTGGATGCAGAAGTATGCCACCGAAGCGTATGAGGCCATCCTGGATGCTGACCGGCAGGGCCTGGAGAAATTCTCAGGGCATGGAAATGCTTTGGCCCAGGCATACAATCACATGATCCTGCCGCTGGCCAACAGCCGCGACAAGAACACCCAGATTATCTGGGGAATAAAGGATTTTGAGTATCGCTTTGGACGTAAGCCCGAAGGGTTGTGGCTCCCGGAGACGGCGGTAGATATGGAAACCCTGGACCTCATGGCACAACACGGCATCGGCTTTGCCATACTTGCCCCCAGACAGGCAAGCCGGGTCCGGCCAATTGATGGTGATGAATGGCAGGACGTGAGTGGTGGAAAAATCTATCCTGCCATAGCCTACCGGGTGTCGTTGCCGTCCGACCGCGTCATGGCCCTGTTTTTTTATGACGGTCCAATTGCACAGGCCCTTGCATTTGAAGGCTTGCTCAACAACGGAGAGGCATTTGCCAACAGGCTGCTGTCCGCTTTTGCCGACGACTCTCCGCGCCTCGTCCACATCGCCACGGATGGCGAAAGCTACGGGCATCATCATCGCTACGGCGACATGGCCCTGGCGCATGCGATCAATCATATCGAGTCCAACGGACTGGCAAAGGTGACGAATTATGGCCGGTACCTGGAGGATCATCCACCGACATACGAAGTGGAGATCTTTGAAAACAGCTCGTGGAGCTGCGAGCACGGCATAGAACGTTGGCGGTCGGATTGCGGGTGCAACAGCGGCGGCAACCCGGGTTGGAACCAGGCATGGCGAGCCCCCCTGCGTGCGGCCCTGGACTGGCTCCGCGATGCCGTGAATCCGGCTTTCGAGCAAATGGCCGGACAGTTTCTGACCGATCCCTGGGCGGCTCGAGACGACTACATCGACATCATCGTGGATCGATCACCCGACCGCATCAGTGCGTTTTTGAACCGCCACGCAACCCACCCCTTAAACGGCGGGGACGAGATCACCGTCCTGAAGCTCATGG
>JBEKXG010000151.1:0-9008 GCA_049512295.1 Syntrophobacteraceae bacterium | reverse complement strand
GGCGATCGACATGCGCCTGTCGGCCTCGATGGCGCCCGGAAGTCCTTTAGCGATATCTGCTACATGGGCGGCGATCCGCCCCGCCATAACTCCCTGGTACACGTCATCGGCGTTGGGCAGCCCCAGATGTTCGGCCGGGGTTACATAGCAGAGGTAATCCGCTCCGGCGGCCCCGGCAATCGCGCCTCCTATGGCGGAGGTAATGTGATCGTAGCCTGCCGCAATGTCTGTCGGAAGCGGCCCCAGGATATAAAAGGGAGCACCGTCACACAATTTCTTCTGGAGCATGACGTTCGCAGTAATCTGGTTAAGAGGCACGTGCCCCGGCCCTTCGATCATCACCTGGACGTTTCTTTTGCGCGCCCTTTTTGCCAATTCACCCAGAATCATCAGCTCTTCCAACTGGGGCCCGTCCGTGGCGTCCAGGATTGCGCCGGGTCGAAAGCCGTCCCCGAGGCTCAAAGTGACGTCATACTTGTATGCTATGCTCAGCAGGTCATCATAATACTCGTATAGCGGGTTTTGTTTTTTGTTTTTGCGCATCCAGGCCATATGTATGGAGCCGCCCCGGCTTACGCACGGCATGATGCGCTCATAGGTCTCGAGCTTTTTTACCGACTCCAGGGTCACCCCGCAATGCACCGTGATGTAGTCGAGGCCCTGGGCGCACTGCCGTTCGATACTTCTGAAAAGCTCATCTGCATCCATCGTGTCGAGCGCCTGATGCCGGTAGACCAACTCGGTGGCTACCCCATAAATCGGGACTGCTCCCACAATGACCGGCGAATTCTCCAGGAAAAAACTCCTGAAGGCCGACAGATCCGTGCCGGTGGAAAGGTCCATTATGGAATCGGTCCGGGCGCGCAGGGCCGCCTCCAGCTTTTCCTTCTCCAGATCCATGGAGCAGCATTCGCCGCTTGTCCCAAGGTTGGCGTTGACTTTGGTCTTGAGGCCCTTACCAATTGCCCTGAGATCGGGAAATGAATGATTTACATTCCTGGGCAAAACAGCCAGTCCTGCGGCAATCAGATCCCGCAGTTGCTCTGCGGAGATCGGCTCCTTTTCGACGGCTTTTCTCATTTCGTCAGTGATTATGCCTGCCCTGGCAGCTTCAAGTTGTGTCGCCATCACGTCCTCCTGATCGAAAGGTGGAAGCTCTTGAAGATGAGCTGAGACACAAGGTTTCCGTCCAGAAAATGACAAAGGCCGTTCTAGAGAAAAACGGCCTTTCGAAAACTATTTTAGCCGATTCCTCCGCCAGCATTAACTGGATCAGGTTCCAAGGGTATTAAGTCTCAGCTCTCGCTCGGAGAGCACCCCCCGGCTAGATTTAGTTGTCACACGCTGTCTTTTGAATATTAAACTAAAATATTCATGTTAGCAATCATCATATTGTCCGCAATAATGAATTAATCGGATGGACGCGGGCAATTCGGATCTGCTGTAGCTGCATGTTCTACTTGACTTTCCACGCGAGTGAGGGTATTGACTTCTCAAGTATTCGTCACCCTTGGGGTAATGGCAGTATCCTCAAAGTGCTTATCACTCCGGTATTCCATCAATTCAATACCCCGGACACCTTATGGTGTCAGATTGAAAATAAACTTTATCCCTGGTTGTGTTTGCTTCGGGCCTGAGGGTCCATGAAAATTCGAGAGGTAAACATGCAAAACATTACACCCCCCGAATCCGATAAAGCCCTTAAAATCGTTCGGACCACCTCCTGTTTCGACTGCGGCGGCAGGTGCCCGCTCAGAGTTCATGTGCAGGGCGGGACCATTCGCCGGGTTGAAGGCGACGACGGCCCCGAACCGGACCAGTTGCGAGCGTGCCTGAGGTGCAGGGCCATGCGTCAGATGGTCCACCACCCGGAACGGCTCCAATATCCGCTCAAACGAATCGGTCCAAAGGGTCGGGGAAAGTTTGAGAGGATTTCGTGGGAACAGGCCGTCGATGAAGTTGCCCGGGCCTTGCAACATGTCAAAGAGACTTACGGGAATGCAGGTATTTTTTTCGGCGGCCATTACGGGTATACGGGTCAATTCCACAACGGCACCCCGCTCGTGGCCAGATTGCTGTCCTTGTTCGGCGGGTGCACCACCTTTTACGGCAACATTTCCGCCGAAGGACCGGCCTGGGCTTCCCTCACCCAATATGGGTCCGTCTTGGTGGGCAACAGCCGCGACGATCTGCTCAACTCCAGGCTGATCATCATGTGGGGCTGGGATCCGGCCCGGATGATCTCCGGCACCAACACCATGTATTATCTGATTCAGGCCAAAGAACAAGGCTGCCGGATCATCTGCATAGACCCTCGATATCACGATTCGGCAGCTACCTTGGCCGACCAGTGGATCCCTATCCGGCCCGGGACGGATACGGCTGCGATGATTGCCATGGCTTATGTGATGGTTAAGGAAAACCTCCACGATCAGGATTTTTTGGACAAATATACGGTGGGTTTCGAAAAATTCCGCGACTATGTCCTCGGCATCGAAGACGGAGTGGAGAAAACGCCTGCCTGGGCTGCGAAAATTACGGGTGTCGCTTCCCGGACCATAGAAGACCTGGCAAGAGAATATGCCACTACCAGGCCGGCGGCCCTGATGGACTGCCAGGGACCTGCCAGAAGTGCGATGGGCGAGCAGTACAATCGTTGTGCGATGACCCTGTGCGCCATGACGGCCAATGTCGGACGGCCTGGCGGAAGTGCGTGCGGTGGATTGATGACCATCCCGATCGGGCACATGTTCCGCGCACCCACTATTCCCGGAGTTAAAAACCCGGTGGAGTCCGGAGGCCCCTCTTTGCGTGGCACCGTTGATCTGCAACTCCGCCTGCAGCGCCGTATCCATATCAACAGGATTTTTGATGCCATTCTGGAGGGCAAAAGCGGCGGATACCCGACGGACATCAAACTGGCCTGGTTCTTGTGCAACAATTTTTTGAATCAGTTGGGCAACACCAACAAGGGCGCCAGGGCGCTGAAACATCTGGACTATCTGATCGTTTCCGAACTGTTCATGACGCCTACGGCCAAATTCGCAGATATTTTGCTGCCGGTGAGTAGTTTTGCGGAGCGCAATGACCTGAGCCGTCCCTGGCCGTCAGGCCCATACTACACGGCGGTCAACAAAGTGGTCGAACCTCCGGGCGAGTGCAAATCTGATCTCGAGATCGCCGCACTGGTGGCGGAAAAGCTCGGCTTGAAAGACTTCGGCTCCTTCGACGAAGATAAATGGATGCGGCAATTTATCGAGGATAACCAGGAGACCGCCAATCAGATTCAGGACTACGACGCCTTCAGGCGGCAAGGGGTCCACAGAGTCCAACTGTCCGAACCGATCGTTGCCTTCAGAGAACAGATCGAAGATCCTGAGAACCATCCTTTTCCAACACCTTCCGGTAGAATCGAAATCTTTTCCCAACGGGTAGCCGACCTGAACGATCCTCTGTGTCCGCCGATACCGAAGTATCTGCAGACCGGTGAGGATCTGAACGATCCCCTGGTCGAAAAGTATCCGCTTCAACTGATCACCCCCCACCCCAAAAACAGGGTGCATTCCTCGCTTTATAAAGTGGATTGGCTCAAAGAGATTGAGGAACACCGGGTCTGGATCAACCCCGTTGACGCCGAGCCACGGGGGCTGCAAGACGGTGATGAGGTTTACGTTTTCAACGACCGGGGGACGGTGGCCATCAGCGCCAGGGTGACGGAACGGATCATGCCCGGGGTAGTTTCTATCTTCGAGGGCGCCTGGTACGATCCCGACGAGCATGGTATCGATCGGGGAGGCTGCGCGAACATTCTGACCCCTGACCATTACTCGCCTGGCGGTGCTGCGGTAATGAACACCGTGTTGGTTGATGTTCGCAAGGCATGACGCGGATATTCGGGTTTGTTGCGTCCGCCGGGCGGGCTGTTTGATTTGGCTCGAGGTTCGGAGATTTCCTCGGTTCACATGGATTGTTGAAGACAGGAGGGGTAGCCTTGCAGATTGGTTTTTATTTCGATCAAACTCGCTGCACCGGATGCGGGGCGTGCCAGGTTGCCTGCAAGGATTGGCACGATCTTCCGGCCGGTCCGCGAAACTGGATGCGTGTGCTGTACACGGAAATGGGAAAATTTCCGAACGTTTTTGTCAGCTATCTGATCGCGCCATGCTACCACTGTCAGCACCCCACATGTGCTCGTGCCTGCCCGGTTGCCGCCATCGAAAAACGGGCTGCCGACGGCATTGTAGTAGTCGACAGCCTCAAGTGCCTGGGCAACATCGATTGTCCGGTTAAGTGCTTGAAGGCTTGTCCGTATGGCGCGCCGCAGTTTGGGGAGGAAGAAGGGGCCAGGATGAGCAAGTGTGATTATTGTCTGGACCGATGGGTGGACAACAAGCTGCCGGCATGTGTCGAGGCATGTCCGACAAGGGCAATAGGCGCCGGTTCCATGGATACTCTCGCCGACCGATACGGCAGCGGGCAGCAAGCCGTGGGGTTTACTTTCAATAATCGGACTAAACCGGCGGTGGTGTTAAAATCCAAACCCGCCAAATTTAAAGTCGGACCGTCGGGTCCTCCACAGTGACGCTGGCATCGGCAGATCGATACCTTGAGTCCAGCAAGGGGTCGTTCATGGATTTCTACTTATACAGGGGCAGATTCCGCAATTGAGAAGACATGGAGTACCGGATCGTATCAGGATCGGTGATGACGTTCAGAAGCGCCGGTCTTTGTGCCTTAAAGGCCCTTTCAAGGGCCGGACGGATCTGATCGGGTTCTTCCACAGTTTCACCGTAACAATCCATTCCCTGAGCAATCAAGTCGTATCGGGTGCATGACAGTTGGGTGCCGAATGTGCATTCATCCCCGTAAGTGCCACGTTGAATATTGACACAGACCCCCCAGCAGGAATTGTTGGACACCACCACGACAATAGGCAGCCCGTGGCGGGCAGCGGTATCCAATTCCATTCCGTTCAATCCGAACGCCCCGTCACCACAAAGGCACAGCACTTGCCGATCCGGGTGGGCCAACTTGGCCCCTACGGCATAAGGGATACCGATTCCAAGCAGTCCGGTGACACCGGGATTGAACCGTGAAGCCGGTGCGTAGGATGGAATCACGGTGCGCGCAAAATCCAAAATTTCACCACCGTCGATGCACACCACAGCATCACGGTTGATAAACTTTGCAATCTCGTGGCACAAACGAATGGGGTTGATCGGTTTGGCCGGTGAGACGGCCCATTCCATCCATTTTTTCTTCTTGTCTTCTTCCAGTGCTTTGAGTTCTGTAGCCCAAGAACGCTTTGGCCGATTGCCTTTTCGTTTCCACTGTTCGAGGAACTGTTTCAGAACAGCCTTTGCATCTCCCACCAGCCCCAAGTCGATACTACGGTTTCGCCCGATTTCGTCCGCAGCAATATCTACCTGGATCGTTCGAGCATTGGGGTTAAAACGCGGGGAGCGACCGTAGCCGAGAATAAAATTGAGCCGGGCCCCGATGAATAGTACCGCGTCTGATTGGGCCATAGCGTAGGAACGCGCATTAAAGCATGACAGCGGGTGGTCATCCGGAATACTGCCGCGCGCCAGAGGCGTCGGAACGGCTGGTATGCCGGAGGTTTCGACGAATTGCAAAAGTTCACTGTGAGCATCACTCCAGATGATCCCGCTGCCGTAGACGACCAGGGGTCTTTCGGCATCCTGCAGGAGGTCCACAGCTTCAGCCAGCAGGGAGGGGTCTGCGTATGGGCCGGACAGAACAGGCGAAGAATCGGGAATTGTCACATCCGTTTTGATTTTATCTTCCAGGACGTTTTGGGGAAAATCCACGAACGTGGGACCGGGCATCCCCCGAACCGCTTTGCGAAAAGCCATGTCTATGTATTCCGGGATTCGCTTGCTCTTGTACGCCGTGGCACACCATTTGGTGATCGGCCGCACGAGCTCCAGATGGGGGGTTTCATGGAATGCGCCCAGTTCCAACTCTTCTATTCTGTTCTGGCCCGCCAGCACTATCACCGGCGCCGATCCGAAATAACAGTTGGCGATGCCGGTGATTGCGTTCAGCACGCCGGGACCGGGGACCACCAAGGCCACAGCCGGCCCCCCCGTTGCCCTTGCATAGCCCTGTGCCATCAGAATCGCCGCCTGCTCGTGACGCACGTCTATTAGACGAATGCCTTCTTCGATCAGCGAATGATATATGCCAAAAGACGGCATCCCGCTCAGAGTGAAGACGACTTTCACATTTTGCTTTTTCAAGGCCCTGGCCACCAGGTCGCTTCCATCAACGCGCATTGGTCCTCCTTGGCCCGGACAACTTACGAGCCGATTTATCTTATGTGTTTTCTTTTTCCCCAACATTCCAGAAGGTTGCACGGCGCCGGACAGGAATAGGTGATGTGCAGGGCAATGAGGTCGGGCTGCATAGGGGATTTGATCCGCTACTTCCTCATGGGGTCGACATGAATTTATTACAGCAGATTCATGCCGGAGGCAAGCTCGCAATTCAATGGGATTTAGCAGATGGCAGCCATAATCGAGGCAGCCACAGCCGGCGAGAAATTGCCAAGTCTCCCTTCTGCCGTCGCCTGATACATCCGCGTACACATTGAGACCTCCGGCCCTTACCTTTCTTAACTATCTCACAGGTGCTCAGGACTTGGCACGAACACAGGCGATTCAGTGGGAAACCTTTGTCTGCCGGGGAAGTGACACGCACTTTATAGAGCCGGGAAGATGGTATTATCGGGTGAAGAGACTCCTGGAAAGCCAAATTAGTAATTTTTGCTTTGCGAAAAAAACCAAAAAATGGTGTTTTTCATACCTGGAAGGGTTAAGATCTCTTTTAAGATAAGGTGTTTGCGGCTTGCTCTGTCAGAGCGGTATCGGCTCCCCCCGCGTAGTACTCTCCTCAATCCGGTCCATGTATTCCTGCAGGCCTTCTGTAACCGCAAAGGCGGCGATTTCCGGGACTGCTTGGCTGTGAAATTCCCGGGATCGAGTTCGCAGGGAGACGAAAAGAGAAGAAGATAACCAGCCAAGGAGACTCCACACATGTTCGATTTCCACAAAGAAGGTAAACGATTCCAGGACAAATGTACCGGTTGCGGGGTGTGTGCATCAGTTTGTCCGATTATCCCCATGACCGAGATTAGAGACATGGACTCGGCTAAAATTATGGAGTCCGTGATGGCCCTCTGCCATGACAAGACTCCCAGTCCAGAAGCGAGAAGCCGGATCTATTCCTGCATGAGTTGTCAGACCTGTCGGCCTCATTGTCCTGAAGGGCTGGACCCGGGTCTGGGTTTATCTTTGGCCAGGGGAATTCTGCGAGAGATGGGTGATCCGGTGCCAAGGGGACTTTCATTCCTTTTGCCGGAAACGGACTTTAACTTCATGAAAGCCATTGAAGCGGTGCAGATCAAACCGGCCGATCGCCCATGGAGCACGGATGTTGACAGGCAAAAGCCGGGTCCCTCCAAGACGGTGCTTTTCACAGGGTGCACAGGACTCATGCAACCGGACTTGGTCCGAACCGCTTTGGCCTTGCTCCGCATTATTGATCCTACAGCACAGGCTCTGGGCGGCGTGGATTACTGCTGCGGAGATACAAACCTCCGTGCCGGGAATCCGGATGCCTCCACGGCGCATTTCCTTCGTTTAGTGGACGCATTGAACGTGTTTAATCCCGAGGACGTGGTTTTCCTATGTCCAACCTGTAAAGCGTTTTTTGACCTCCATGCTCCACGTACAGCCTGGTCCTGGAGGTTTGTAACCGATTTTTTGGCCGAGCACGTGGACAAGTTAGGTCCTTTTGCTGAACGCAAGGCGACCGTTACCATTCACGATGCCTGTCATCTGGTGCGGGGTGAAGTGCCTGAGTCCGAGTCGCCCCGCAAGCTTCTTGGGGCCATTCCTGGTGTCCAAATCATTGAAATGAAAAAGAGTGGGAAAGACGGTCATTGCTGTGGAGGTTCCGCCATGGCGGCAGTGGGTAAGCCAGGGGCTGATTTTCGAAATCAACGCTTGCAAGAGGCCACAGGCACCGGGGCAGAGATCATGGCAATTTATTGCCCTGGCTGCCAATCGGTGTTTGCTCCGGAAAGACCGAACCTTTCCATTAAGGTGGAATCCATTCTTGTGCTATTGGGGCAGTCTCTGGGGATATCCCATGAGGACAGGCTGTTACGGTATTCCGCTTATCGGGACGGGGAGCGCGTGCTTTTAGAAGCCGGAGAATGTATCGAAGCATCTGAGCTCCCCCGGGAAAAGCTTGAGAAATTCCTGACGAAATACTTCAAATAATTATTTAACAATGGGAAGGATCTTACGAAAGTCCTCGGTGTTGGAACGGCACGCCCACTGAAAGATGACAATCTCCACTGAGCTGATTACCGCACCGGCCTCTCGGAACAGCTCGATGGCGACGTCGCGGTTTTCGGTCGTGCGTGACGCCACGGCATCGGCCACCAGGTGAACCTGGCAGCCTGACTTGATAAGGTCCAGGCCCGTCTGCAGGACACATACGTGGGTTTCCATTCCGGCCATCACGATCTTGTTGCGACGAAAAGAACGAACTGTAGAAAGAAAGTCTGTCTCCAAGCAGGCACTGAAGTGCTCCTTTTGGAACACCGAAGGAGATCCAATTTCCCGGAGCACCTCGGGCAGGGTTTCGCCGAGCCCCTTTTTGTAGTGCTCTGTCACTAGAATTGGGATCCCGAGGGTGTCGGCAGCCCGAGTAAGCTGGCCCACCTTGCCGGCGATCTTCTCCCACGAGTCGATTACCTTAAGCATTGCCTTCTGAAAATCGACGATCAGTAGCAGGCTGTCTTCACGAGTAGCGACAAATTCGTGCCTGATCAAGATACCTCCTTAATGAAATGATATCAGACGCCGGCCGTTATTCTTTGTATGCCCCGGGCGCAATAAACGGCCCGAATTCGTCCTTGAGACCCTCCAGTTTTTGCAGGGTCGATCTCCACATCCGGCGGTACTCTTGCGGGC
>JBEKXG010000150.1:0-9058 GCA_049512295.1 Syntrophobacteraceae bacterium | reverse complement strand
TGGTCCTTCCCAAGATACATTATGCGACTCTTTTCGAGATTTCGGAAGAGGACCTCCATGCCTGTACGACCGCATCCCAAAAAATCGGGATGGCCGTTTACAAGGCAACAAAAGCCTCAGGGTTGAATTTCTTCCAGAATAACTTCCGCTCGGCGGGGCAGCATATAGACCACATTCACTTCCACCTGATACCGCGCTTTCGCCAGGATAACTTTCTGACCTCATGGCCGGGCAAACCCTACCAGCAGGGTGGATTGGGCAAGGTGCTCAAGAAGATCAAGGCGGAATTGTAACCGGCTTCGCGCACATTGCACGGAAACCCAAAGCCCTATCCAGGGAGGAAGCCGGACGGGGCTTAAGGGTCAGGAGAAGGCGGCATAATGTCGGCTTATTTCCTTCAGCTCTATAAGTTCAGTTGCCGTACCCACCCGAATATGTCTTCTCTTTCGCCGTACTGGATACCGAGGATTTCATCGTAGAGCTTCCGCGCCCACTCGCCCACGCCTCCATCAGAAATCCTGTACATCCGGTCACGGTAGCAGATTTCGCCAACCGGTGAAATTACCGCTGCGGTCCCGGTTGCAAACATCTCCTTCAGTTCGCCGGACTTGGCCGTCTCGATTACTTCGTCAATCGTAATCTGGCGTTCAGTAACCTTGATTCCCCAGTGCGTGGCGAGTTGCATCACCGAATTGCGTGTAACTCCGGGCAGGATCGAGCCGGTGAGGGGCGGGGTTATAAGTTCCTCGCCGATTCTGAAGTAAATGTTGCTCGTTCCCACTTCCTCGATATAGCGCCGCTCGACGGCGTCAAGCCACAGAACCTGGGTGAAGCCCTTCTTCTTGGCGATTTCCGCCGCGTAGAGGCTCGAGGCATAGTTCGCCATTGTCTTGGCTTCGCCGACTCCACCCCGAACCGTCCGGACGTATTCCTCCGACACATATATCTTGACCGGGTTGAACCCTTCCGCGTAGTAGGCGGCCACAGGCCCGGTGATTATGAAATAGAGATAGCCGACGGCGGGGCGAACGCCAAGGTGCGGCTCGGTGGCGATCATGGTCGGCCTTATGTACAGAGACGAGCCGACGCTGTGCGGGACCCAGTCCTTGTCCAGCTTTACCAGCTCTTCGGCCGCCCGGGCCTGGATGGCCGGGTCGATCTCGGGCATGCACATCCTTCGCGCCGAACGGTTCAAACGCTCCCAGTTCTGGTCAGACCTGAAGAGGCATATTTTGTCGTTGTGCCACCTGTAGGCTTTCAGACCTTCGAATATCCCCTGTCCATAATGGAGCACCATCGCGGCGGGGTCCAACTCCAGGAGGTGGTAAGGGACGATCCGGGGATTCTGCCAGCCCGTGCCCGTAGTAAAGTCCATCATGAACATATGGTCGCTGAAAACTCGGCCGAAAACCAGGTTTTTTTCATCTTTGGGCTTGGGATGCCTCTTCGCCGGGTCCAAGGGGTGAATGGCAATTTCCATCTGACTACCTCCTGATTAATTCCACAAATGCCAAAGAGTAATTCGGATGCGATTCCGCCAGAGTTTAAGCTCCTATTGCAGCGCGAAATGGGGTGAACGGAGAAAGCGGCTTATTTGTTTGCTGTAGAGCTGGATTGTAGAGCGGCTTTCCGTGCCCGGGCGCAAATGTTCCTCGTTTTCCTTGTCTCCGCTTACGACCTTAACGATTATGCCCTTTTCTACACACAGCTTTAGTGCGTTGTCGAATATTATCTTGGACACGCACTCGGGTCTCTCGACCAGTTCCAGCTTCAGGGCTTTCTGTCCCAGGTCCAGGATTTTCTTAATGAAATCCTTTTCTGTAAAGCCGTTTTTCTGAAGATAGTGCAAACCACGCAAGACCAGCCAGTAGCCCTCGAAATAGTTGCGCAGCAGGCCGTGAAATGCATGTGAGGCCCGGAGCCCCTTGTGAGCTAAAATGAATGGTTGGTCGCCCTCCCCCAACCGATGCAGGAAACCCAGATCCTCAAAGATATGGAGCACGTCCCGCACGAGTTTTTCATCGCTCAGTTCGTTATCGTAAACGAACTCGAACTTAAAGAAGTTTTTCATAAAAGTTACGTCTTCGAGCACCTGGCTCACGCTGAACCGGAAAGTCTGCTGCGCCAGAATAGAAGTCGAGACGTAGGCCGCCGGAAGCAGGAAGTGGATGATGTTGTTTTTGTAGTATTCGAGAACCAGCCGCTTGCTGTCCTCCAAGGTGAAGACTTCTTCTTCGAGCTCATCGTCTTCGTCCTTGAGCTTGCCGATGAGCTTACCGCGCTCCATATTGCGGAGCGAATCCTGAAGGCTTGCCTCAAGGTTTTTCATGGTCTTGGAAAGCCCGACCCCTCGGGCTGCGATGAAGTCGTGAAGTGTCCCCGATATTTCCAGAAACTCGGCCTTCGAAACCCCGTGGCGGGACAGGGTCAGAAGGGTCGAGGCGGCCAGAGCGTAAGGCGTCACCATCGATTCCTGGTTTATGCAGTTTATAATGCGGTAAGCAAAGTGGCGATACATCGCATGCCGCTCTTTCGGGGCCATACTGCCGACATCGTAGTTGTGGCGCTCAAGGTAGCCTCTGAGGGAAAGAGGTTCGGCAAATTTGACATACGCGCGCCCGTAGCGCTTCCGCAGGACCCGCCGCACGCCTACGAGCTGACCGAGGTTTTCCTCTTCCTTCGGTCCACCGGTAATCTCCTTCAGATAGGATTCTTCCTCGGGAATACGGTCGTAGCATATAGAGGTTGGCACGAACACCAGATCGTCGCAAAAACCTTCTTCGACCGCCTGGATGAGGATCGCCAGGAGTCCAAGCTTTGGCAGAACGAGCTTCCCGGTGCGGCTTCGGCCGCCTTCTATGAAAAATTCTATGTTGTGGCCCAGTTGGACCATTGTCTTGACATAGAGAGCGAAGACCTCGGCGTAAAATTTCAGCCCCTTGAAGGTGCGGCGTATGAAAAAGGCCCCGCCCATGCGAAAAATCGCCCCCAGAGGCCAGAAGGCAAGGTTCTTTCCCGCTGCTATAAAGGGCGAGTAAAGGTTGTTCGAATGCAGAATCTGAGAGAGCAGCATGTAGTCCATATGGCTCTTATGGCAGGGAATATACACCAGCGTGTTATGGCGAGCCGCGCGCTTGACTTTTTGCAGGCTTTCGTAATCCAGATCGATGCCGTCGAACAGATTGTTCCAGGCCCAGTTGAAAATCTTCGCGGCGATCTGAATGAAGGTGACGCTGTAATTTGCCGAGATCTCCTCGAGGTAGCTGTCGGCCTCCATTCGCACTTTCCAGATTTCCTGCGAGGTGGCGCGGGCGCGCCGCTCCATCATGGCCTCGAGCCTCGGATGGTGGAGGATGATCTCCTTCATCTCCAGCTTGCTCTTGATGATCGGACCGACGACCGCCCTCTTTATTTCATCAACCGAATCGATCAGAGTCCGGCGCAGCTCGAAAATCTGTTTGCGTCTGCGCCAAAGATCTTCAGCCGGCTCGGGCAGGATTTCCAGAACGTTCAGCGGCTCCCCGGTCTCAATTACCACATGGGGATTCCCACCGATCAATGAAAACATCTTCCGCAAAAAACCGAAATGTTTCTTCTGGCCCAGAAAAAACTCCAGGGGGCCCCATCTCTGCCGCCCTTCCGGACGCCTGCTGTAAAGAAGTACGATCGGTACGATAAAAATCGGCCTGTCGAATGTTTTCTGGATTTCTATCAGGTGCTCCAGCGGATCGTTTCCCACAAGCACCGTACTGCGGTAATAACCCCGCTTGCCGACAAGAAAGAACAGCCCGGAGTCGCCCCCCCTGATCTTATCGCCGTAGTAGCCTGCGGCATAAGGGTCCGGGAAACATCCGTGGCGCAACAGATGGCCGCAATGGTAAAGGAGGGTCTTGAGCGCGTACCATCGGGGTTGCCAAAAATAGGGATGATTGTCGAACATGAATACCGGCGACGGCAGACCGAGTTGATGAAATCGCATGCTGACATAGACGAAGTCGATCTGCGATGACTCTTTCATGGTATAGACTATGACGCCCTTGCCGGACAGATCCTCAAGGGATTTCTGCTGGCCTTCGGGGACGGTGACATGGCGCACCGTTCGCTCGAACCACTTGTGGAGGGGAAATCGAGGTTTTATATCGACAGAATAGCCGTAAGGGTCCCTGCGGACCATCTCTGAGGTTTTTGCCCTTATTCGTTTCAGCCAGTCAATCACGCTTCTCAATCTTCCTTTTGAACCGGAATCTGCAAAAAAAGAAGACTAACAAAAATAGTGCTCAAAAACCAAACCTTTTTCAAGGAAATCGAGGCCGGGGAGCAGAGTGACCGGGGGCCGTCAATCACCGTGCTCCGCGCGGTGTGGAGAGTGACGCCGGGGCGGAAAAGGGCTTTCTTGGCGTCGAACAATCCGGATGGAAACTATCCGGCATCGGTCAGTGCAGCTCTCCCCCTGCCGTTCCAGGGCGCAAAGCGAGTAAGGAGCACAATGCCGGGAACGGCGCCGAGTATGCTCAAGGAGAAGAAAACGGGCCATCCGAGGGCCTGAGCGACAGCCCCGGTAGGCGCTCCCGCAACGATCCTGCTCACTGCCATGAAACTCGTCAGGAGCGCATACTGGGTCGCCGTAAAACGCTTGTCGCAAAGGCTCATCATGAAGGCGATAAACGCGGCGTCACCCATCCCGACGAATATGTTCTCGATCCCGATTGCGGCAATCATAGCGGGGTAGCTTTTTCCGATCAGGGCGAGCGCCGTAAGTGAGAAATTGGATATGGCCTGCAGGAAACCAAAAACCCAAAGCGAGCGGTATATGCCGATTCTGGCTACGATGCCCCCGCCCACTAAAGTACCCACAATAGTGCTGATCAACCCGAAGACCTTGTTCACCATACCGACATCTGTACGGCTGAAGCCGATATCGAGCAGAAAAGGAGTGGTCATCGCCCCGGCTATGACGTTCCCCAGCTTATAAACCATTATGAAGAAAAGCATCTCGACTGCTCCCGGGCGTTTGAAATAGCCGGCCAGCGGACCCCAGACCGCCTCCTTGAGGCTTTTGGGGGGAATGACCCTGGTTTCAGGCTCGGGTGCAACGAGCGTAAAAAGCGTGTTCAAAAGCATTATGGCGGCCATCAGGGTATAAACGGTGCGCCATGGAGCGTGATCGGACAGAATAAGCGCGAGCGCTCCGGAGACGAGAAGAGCGGACCTGTAGCCAACGACGGCTGTGGCGGCCCCCGGCCCCAGTTCCGTTTCGCGCAGCACATCAGCCCTGTATGCGTCGATCGCGATATCCTGACTGGCGCTCACAAATGCTGTAACCAGGGCCGCAAAGGCGACGAGGGCGGGGAAAGAAGCGGGTGAGCAGCTACCAAGAAAAAAGATTGCGGCGGCCTGCAGGACCTGAATCAAAATGATCCATCCGCGCCTTCTTCCGAGCCACGGAGGGCTGAACCTGTCGATAAGCGGCGCCCAGAAAACTTTCAGCGCATAGGGGAGGCCGACCAGCGAAAAGGCGCCTACAATGCTGAGGTCAACCTTTTCGGTGACGAGCCAGGCCTGGAGCGTCGAAGCTGTGAGCGCAAGGGGAAGCCCCGAGGAAAAACCCAGGCCGACCAGGCTCAAGACACGCCTGTTGCCATAAATTTTGAACCAGTTGCTCATTTTTAACCTGTCCGGATTCTGTCGCGGGCATGGCCCGCTCCTACGACCCTACGGTCCTTTTCATGGTTTCAGGATGGCCCGTGGGGACATGAGCTGCTGCTTCGCAGACGTAAAACTTCGGCAATGTATCTGATATGGCAGGCAGGGACAATCAAAATCGGGCCGCTTTGGGTCAAACGCAGGTGTGCCGGCCGGTAAATTGCGCTGAAGGCCGGCGCCGCAGGTGTGTTCAAGCGGCGTATCGAATGATCTCCAACTCTGCGGCAGCATTCGCCTTTTTCAGCATCTGCCCCACACGGTCCATTACCGTGTCTTAGCGGAAGGGGCGGGCCTTTCAGCCGGGTCAATCTGAAAAATTGACACCGACCCGGGAAAAAGGCTATTAATTTCTCTTTCAAAGCGCCGATAGATCGACCTATTCGGAGATTTCATGCTTTCGCTCGACGACTTCGCCAGGAAATGGAAAATCGACTCCGCTCCCCTGGAACCCATTGTCCGCGAGTATCCCTTCAGACTGAACCCCTATTTCGAAGGGTTAATCCGGAACGTTGGGGACGCTGTCTGGAAACAGGCAGTCCCGGATACAAAAGAGATTTCGGACCCGTCCGGTCTTGAGGACCCGCTCTCGGAAGAGGTCCTGGCGCCTGTTCCCAACCTGGTCCACAGGTATCCAAATCGCGTCCTGTGGCTGGTGAGCGACCAATGCGCCCTCCATTGCCGGTTCTGTACGCGTAAGAGGAGATGGCGGAGCGGCCATTCGCCGGCGCTCGAAAATGGGCTCGACCTTGCTCCCGCCCTTGACTACATCGCGAGGCATGAACACATCCAGGACGTACTCCTGTCGGGCGGCGACCCTCTTTTGCTTACCCATGAGCGTCTCAGGGAGATTCTGAGCAGGCTGCGGGAGATAAAACACGTGCAGATAATCAGGATCGGGAGCCGGGTCCCCTGCGCTCTTCCCAGCCGGATCACTCCGGCGCTGGCGGGCATGCTTTCGGAGTTTCACCCGTTGTTCGTAAATATTCATTTCAACCACCCCGCCGAACTTACGGCCGACTCGGAACGGGCCTGCGCGATATTGGCCAACACAGGCATTCCCCTTGGCAGCCAGACGGTCCTTCTGCGCGGCGTAAACGACTCCGAGGCCGTCTTGGCCGAGCTGTTCCACCGGCTGCTCTGCATCCGGGTCCGCCCCTATTACCTGATGCAGATGGACCTCACCAGAAGTACGGCCCACTTCAGGACTCCAATCGGCGCGGGCCTCAGAATTCTTCGCAAACTCCGAAACTGGATTTCCGGGCCGGCGATGCCCCATTTCGTCGTCGATCTGCCGGGTGGGCGGGGGAAAATGCCGCTCCTGCCGAATATGATCCGCGAAATCGGGGAAGGAAGGATGATCGTGCGAAACTACCTGGGAGAATTGTGCAATTACCCGCTCCTTCATGGAGAGGAAGAAGGGCTGAGAGCGGAGTGCCTCGCGGAGCGTTGAAATGGGAGATCGATCAGCGCTTTATCAAGTATCCTCAGTTCCAGTGAAGACCGCGTCCACGGAAAGCAAGAGCGTGCAGCCTTTAACGGTTACTTCGAGCAGTTTTGGCTCCGTGGGGATGCGGCATTTGCCAGTCCCGGTCTTTACGAGTTTTGCGAAGACCGTGGCATAACCTACTTCATTCGGAAACTGCCAAAACCGTTCAGATAAGTATTTCATTTGCTTGTTTTCATTGGGATAGTGTAGGATTTTCAGGTGCCCTGAACAATCCGAGAGCTTTTTCGGGTGGAATCCGACCCCCAAATGCGGTTCGTCACGGTTTGGGGACAAGTTGACGCATTATGCAGGTCCTTGCCCCCCCCTTGCCGGAGGAGGAAATGAAAACATCTTTTTCTTTTCACCTGTTTCTTTTAGCCGCCATAACGCTGATTCTGTTGGCAGTCTTCCTGCCCCGGGGCATGGAGAGCGCGCAGGCGTACAAACTGGAAGGGCTGTCAGATGACCGGTTTACAGACCAAACGCCCTCGTCCACCGGGTGTGCGCGCTGGGACAAATATTGCGTCGGCTGGGCGGTCGGCGGCTCGGCGAACGGGTATGGCGTGATTTTGCGCACGGACGACGGCGGCGCCACATGGACACGCCAGGGGCGAGTTGGGGAAATCCCTGACTTTGCGCCAATCGGCGTAAGCGCGGTGGATGCCCAAACCGCGTGGGTTGTGGGCGAGAAAGTAATTTTACACACGCGTGACGGCGGTTTGACCTGGAAGCAGGAAAAGCTGCCCGATGACCTGCCGCAGGACTTTGAATTATTCCAGGTCAAGGCGCTGGACAGACAGACGGCTTTTGCCGTAGGCAGCCAGAGCGTGTTGCTGCAAACACGCAGGGGCGCCTGTCCAAAAGGCGGGTCCCCATGGATCAGGATGCGTACTGTTCCAAGCATGCCGCTGATCCAATTTTCGGATGTCGATGCGGTGGATGCAAATCACGTGTGGGCAGTAGGCGGCATCGAGTCGGGCATCAATCCGCGCCGCGGGCTCGCCATCGCGTTTTTCAATGGTGTACAGTGGGAGCCGCAACTGATTACGCATACCACGGGGTTTACCTGCAACTCTTTCATCGGCGTCAGTGCGGTGGATAAGGGCGCTGCCTGGGCAGTAGGGGGGCAGGACTGTCCGCCTTATACGACCGTCGATGGGGGCAAGACCTGGCGTCCAATCGGCACGATTTTGGGCCCGGGACAGTTTGACACGAACCGGGTGGTGGGCGTGACGCGCAAACTGATCTGGGTTGTCGCAGACAATGGCATTTTCCGAACGAACGACGGCGGCGCGACATGGGAAAGCACCGGGGGCTGTTTCGGCGGCAGTTATTGCTACGCTATCTCTGCGGCAGGGAACAGGTATGCCTGGGCATCTTCCTTGAGTCCGAGACCGCCGGGCGATCTCTATCGCTGGGTGTCCGGGCAGTGGGAATCGCAACTGGCGCCGGCGGATTCAAGCATAACGATGATCTCTTTTGTCGGCGCGCGGCGGTGAGACGAACTCACCCCTTGGTTTGTTCCTTAGATGATCTCCCTGCCGGCTGAAGTATCGGGGGCTCGCCGAAGCCGGATTTTTCTGCATTGTACAAGCCAGCAGCGTAATCTCAGATGGAAATATCCGGCCAATCGGCCGGGACCGGAGCTTCAAAGCTGAGGAGTTTCCCGGAGACGGGGTGTTTGAGCGCGAGGCGCCAGGCGTGCAGGTATAGACGTTTGTCCGGTTTTGCGCCGTAGGCCCGGTCGCCCGCTGCCGGATGGCCGGCTTCGGCCAGGTGAATTCTGATCTGGTGGGTCCTGCCGGTGATGGGGCTGGCCAGTACGAGCGTGCGGCCCTCCTCCCGGCGCAAAACGCGGAAAAGAGTCTC
>JBEKXG010000149.1:0-9088 GCA_049512295.1 Syntrophobacteraceae bacterium | reverse complement strand
TACTGAACTTGGGCTAATATAAGTCGAGGATTTTGCGATTGAGGAGCGGCCGAAGCAGGCCAAAATCCGGATGCGAGCGCAAGGTTTTATTTACGGACAAGCCCTAAATCCGGCAGTCTC
Organism: Syntrophobacteraceae bacterium; assembly: GCA_049512295.1. Lineage (GTDB taxonomy): Bacteria > Desulfobacterota > Syntrophobacteria > Syntrophobacterales > Syntrophobacteraceae > SbD1. Next base: position 8,968 of record JBEKXG010000149.1, on the reverse strand, counting down.
TCACCGTATCACAAATGTGGCCCAGGATGTCCGAAAGGCTGATAACGCCGGCCAGCGCCTGCCCGTCCCTCACGAACAGATAATCCTTGCCGGCGACAATCATCTGGTAAATCGCCTCGTTTATGGAATCCTCGGCATCGGTTATCCGACTCTCCTCAGGGACGGTCATAAGCCTCTTGATCACGGTTTCCCCCGCCTTTTTGCAAAGCCCCTCAAGGGCGTCTTCCCAAAGTCCATATTTTTGCAGTTCCGATCTGACCCTTTCGGGGGAAAATCCAGCTTTCTGAGCGGCTTCGGCAAATTCAACGTACCTGGGTTCAAGGCCTCTCAGCATGTTTCTGAATTCAAGAAATCCAGCCACGTTCCTTTCTGCATCCACAACAAGCGCTGCGGGGCATCTCAAGGCGGCCTGATGCATGGCCCCGGCTATGCCGATTTTCAGAACGGCTTCGAAAAGGGTTGATTTTTCATCAAGGACAGCGATTTCGGAAAATCCGGTCATCAGGTCCCTTACTTTACGCTTCATCTCTAAAAACCTCTCGTTCAAGAAAAAAATCCAGGGGCACCCGCTCTTTATTGCCGTCGGTTTGCGTCCGGTTGCGTCAACATCCGGCGAAACCTGCTCCATTTTCATGGATTTATCGTGGTGACATAAACGAATTCCCCGTTCTCGACTTTGTTGATAACCATGCTTTTCACCGGGTTTCCATCTGCTCCCATCGTCAGAGAGCCCGAAACCCCCTTGAAATCCTTAGTGCCTGCAAGCGCGTCCCGGACTTTTGCGCCTTCCGTGGAACCGGCTCTACTTATTGCATCAACCAGGAGAAAATAGGCATCGGCGCCGAGGGCTGCGAAAGCGTTGACGTCCTCTTTGTATTTGGCCTGATAGAGTGAGGTAAATTCTTTAGCGCGCTCAGTGGTTGCAGCATCTTTGTGAAAATGGCCGGTCAAATACATTCCCTCGACGGCCTTGCCCCCTATCTCGATCAACTGGTCCGCCTGCGCGCCGTCGCCGGTCATTATAGGTGTCTTTATCCCCAGGTCTCGAGCCTGTTTAGCCAGCAGGGCGTCCTCGGTATAATAGATGGGGGCGTAGATCAGCTCGGTTTGATTTGAATTGATCGAGGAAAGCTGGGCCGAGAAATCCTGATCGCCCGTCTGGATGAAAGTTTTGGAAACGACCTTGCCGCCAAGCTTCTCGAACTCTTTTTGAAAAAAACTCCCAAGTCCCACGCTGTAGTCCTGGGAATGATCGATTATAAGAGCGGCGGTCTTGACCTTGAGGTCTTTGAGCGCAAACCTTGCGGCGACCTCACCCTGAAACGGGTCGATGATGCAGGCCCGAAAAGCGTACTTTTTACCCTGTGTCACAAGCGGGTTTGTCGCGGTCGGACTGATGCTCGGGATTTGAGCCTTCTCCGAGATAGGATTGCCTGCCATGGTATTTGCGCTGATGGCTTCGCCTATTATGCCCGCAACCTTCATTTCGGTAAGCAGCGAGACCGTGTTGGATGCTTCGATTTGCTCGCTCTTTGTATCCAACAAAATAAGATCGATTTTTTTCCCCAGAGCCTCGGGCGCCATTTCTTTCGCGATCTGTATCCCGGACCACTCCATTTTCCCATAGGCGGCGACACCGCCTGTCATTGGCAGATATGCCCCGATTTTAATATAATATTGAGCAAAAACAGGCTCGCTTAAAAATCCGAACACAGCCAATAAAACAGTCACGGCTGAAAACATTTTCAATCGGCCCATTTCACTTCCTCGTTATCCGGGGTAAAGGTTGAGGAGAAGACAAAGGGTGCTCCTTCATGATAAATACCCTGCTTAAGAAGTTTGTGCTATTCAAAATATATGAATTCCGTGATACTTTGCACCGTCGAGCTATGGTAAATGGCCGTATTATTTGGATTAGACGATAACTATGACCTTTTTTCCCGAAAATATTGTGCTTGAAGGGCCCCTTGAACCACGGGAAAATATGGGGATAACCTTTATCGGCCCCGAGTTCTTCGCCAAAGACGAAAAAGGGGACCTGCTCAGCCCAATCGCTTCAGTATTTCCAAAGCACCGCACCATAGTTAGTGTCCGGGGCATCCATGCATACCACACTTCGATTATGCTCGAACTTCTCAAGCGCCGGTCTCACGCAGAACATCTGTGCGAGATCGAGGAGCTTGAGCTTGAGTTATTCATGGATGCGGTATCACTGGTCTTTCGCGGTTCGCTGATTCTCCTGAGATCCGATCCGGACGATATGGAACACGTTTTCGCTGCGGACCGGATGCTGCAGACTTTCTACCCCAAAGAGCGGATTCAGTTTACCGGGTTGCATATTCCAGAGGTGAGAAGACAATTGCGGCTAAGGGGTGAAAGCTGGCGAGTGTCTCCAACCCCCAGGTCCGTTCAGGAGATTTGCAGTTACGTGCGGGCCAGCCAGGTGCAGGTGAGCACCGGCTTGACCGTCTATTACAACGCGACTACCGGGGGCAGGTTCCTCACCTGCGACGAATTCGCGCGTATCAGGCCGCTACTCCGGCAGGACCGCGAAGAGGCCCTCGCCCGCCTCACGGAGATACTCAACCTGTTCCAACGAATAAATAACTGGGGCAACCGCGAATTGAGTTTTTTCCTGCCTGCGGGCACAAATCTCGATTTCGCGGCTCTCAGGCAAGTTGTCTCTCTACTCGAAATCCTTCCCGCCTCTGAGAGCGCCGAGCAAGTTGAAAGAGCATTCGACCGTTTCGCCTCTCATTTCGCCCAATCCACTGGTTCCGAACTCATGGTGGACGATTACCATAATCCTGTGTGGCGCACGACGATGTTCTGCCGTCTCTTCGACATCAACGAAGAGGAGATGGAAGAATGGGCGTTGGACCTTAGCCCCGAATTTCATCTGAATGTGATATGGCTGCCCGGAGCATCGGTTGCCGGTGATGAACTCAGGTTCGACCCGGGGGCGCATTGGCGCGTCCAGGGCCTGATCTCTCATTTCTGGCAAAAATCCGGCGGACTCATCTCAATTAATGTGGGTCACATCGAGCAGTCCCAATCCTCCAGAGATATTTCCGGAGAGGAAAGAGATGTATATCTGGTCGTTATGACGACCAAAGACGAACAGGATTCAATTCATCTCATCCGGTTCATGAAATGGGACGTCATTCAGCGGATAAAAATGGGTATGCCCCTGGACCAGGCCATTGCGGAGACATTTAGATACCGCGACTACATTTTCGACAGGCTGCGCGCCGCGGCCCAGCTTGGATTTCCCATCCTTTCGTATAACGAGATAAGGCTGGATGAGGAGGTCCCGGGACTGGGGCAGATCCCGGCTTTCTTTTTTGACCGGCAGTACATTCAGGGAGTCGTCACTGACAAAATTCCGACTTCATGCTACAAAAATCCGAATTTCATTAAGAGTCTCGCCCGCCTGCTCGGCGCCGCCGCTACCTTTACTCTCGTGCTCGGAAGAGCCAGTCCGCGTACCGGCAAGATCTTCTACGATGATGGAGATGAGCTGATACAGTTTAATTCCAGGTCTATACCCGTTCGGCTCGTTATAATCGAGACGACGGGGTCTTTCACCGACTGGACGACCCCCCTCCTGTCGCTGCTTCCCCAATGTCTCACCCGCTTCAGAGCGCATCTCGATAAAGCCCTTGAAAGTGGTGTGCCGCTGCAAGTGATAGAGGAAGCGGTGGCGATATTTGCGAAGGCTCTTAGAGATAAGCTGAATGAGATTAAAGAAATTGCATTCGCGCCTTCTTCCAAGATACGCATTCTGTTCAGTGACAGGACCTTGGAACAGGGAGGCATAAGGCACAGATGGGAGGGGATTATCCACCGCCTGAAAACTACGGACGTGGATGAATTGCACGATTATATAGTCAAGAGCCCGGAACTGCGGTTCACACCACGGAGTTGAACCCGCACCGCTTCAATGCGCCATCAAGTGTTCCTCTCTCGATGGATCGTATTCCTCCGGTTTCCCCTCGTATCTTGGGGTTTCCAATTGTACCGCGTTCTGTTATAGGAAACCGGGTCAAAGGACCAAAATCATAAGAGGAATAAGATGCCTGTAGCCTTTATTACGGGAGCAGCGGGGTTCATCGGACATCACGTGGCGGCGGCCCTCATTCGCAGTGGATGGCGCCTGAGAGCGCTTTGCCGCAATCCTTCGGCTCAATCCATTGACATGCACGGCATCGAATGGCACATCGGCGATATTCGCAATCCAGGCCAGGTCATGAGCGCAATTTCAGGCGCTGAGGCGGTTTTTCACGTCGCTGCCGACTACAGGCTGTGGGCGCCGAACCCGCGCGAGATTTATGAGAGCAATGTGACCGGCACGGTCAATGTTCTCCGGGCCGCGCTTGCGACTGGAGTCAGGCGGGTCGTACATACGAGCAGTGTGGGAGCGCTCGGGCTTGCTCCGGATGGAACTGCCGCTGACGAAAATACGCCTGTCTGTCTCGACGATATGGTCGGACACTACAAAAGATCGAAGTTCCTGGCCGAGCGGGAGGCGGAGAAATTCCTCGACAAGGGATTGCCCATAGTGTTCGTCCACCCAAGTACGCCGGTAGGCCCCGGGGATCGCAAACCAACGCCGACAGGCCAAATCGTCGTCGATTTTCTGAACAGAAAAATGCCCGCCTATCTGGATACGGGTCTTAACCTCGTCGATGTGAGGGACGTCGCTGAAGGACACCGGCTTGCTTTCGAGAGAGGCAAAATTGGGGAAAAGTACATCCTCGGCAACCGCAATCTGACTCTGGCGCAGATCTTTGCAATGCTGGAAGAAATCTCCAAGATTCCGGCACCCTGGGTAAAACTCCCCTATACCCCCGTATTGTGGCTGGCCGGAATTCTTCATCTCGTCTCCTTTGTAACCAGGCGCCAGCCGCTGGTCCCGTACGAGGGTGTAAAAATGGCGGCAAAACGCATGTTTTTCGACCCCTCCAAGGCGATACGGGAATTGGGACTTCCGCAGACGCCGGTCGAGACGGCACTCTCCGACGCAGTCGCATGGTTCAGACAAAACGGATACGTCAAACGGCAATAGAATAAGCGCAGGCGCCGGCTCTTCGCCTGCATATCCCGGAATAGAATCGAGGTCTTAATGCGTTTCCCAATCAGTCTTTATGTTTCGATGACCGGCTACCTTGTCGGGAAGAAACTGCGCGGTGTTGAGCGGTTTCCGCTGGTGTTGATGCTCGAACCGACCCACCGGTGCAATCTGACCTGCGCCGGTTGCGGCAGGATTCGAGAGTATCATGATACCCTTTCCCGGGAGATGTCCCTCGAAGATTGCATCACGTCAATCGTGGAAGCAGAAGCACCTGTGCTCACCATTACGGGAGGAGAACCGCTTCTCTACTCTCAGGCGCCTCAACTTGTTCAAGAAGCGCTGGCTCGCGGCAAGCATATCTATTTTTGCACCAATGGCCTCCTGCTTGAGGAATCGTTATCACTCTTCCAGCCAACCCCGCGTTTCAGTTGGAACGTCCATTTCGATGGGACCGAGCCTGTTCACGATGCTATAATCGGAAAGCCCGGAGGGTTCCGAAAGGCACTCGCCGGGGTGAGAGCCGCCAAAGAGAAGGGTTTCCGCGTAAGCACCAATACCACTGTTTACCGCGACTCTTCGGTCAGTGATATCGCCAGGCTTTTCCAGCAGCTCACAAAGGCCGGAGTTGATGGAATTCTTGTGGCGCCCGGTTTCAGCTACGAAGAGGTCGTTCGGGACGTTTTCCTGACCAGAAATGAAATCGTGAAAAAATTCCGTGAGATCAGGGCTTGGGAGCGGGATTTCCCGATTACCAGCACTCCGCTCTACCTGGAATTTGTAGCTGGGAAAAGGTCTCTGCAGTGTACGCCCTGGGGAAATCCAACACGCAATTCGCAGGGCTGGAAATCCCCCTGCTACCTTATTACCGATACTCATTACCGCACTTTTGCCGAGCTGATGGATCGGACCGACTGGGATCATTACGTATCAGGCGCCGACTCCCGGTGCTCCCAGTGCATGGTCCACTGTGGGTTCGAACCCACCATTGTGCGCCAGATGGGTTTGAGAGACCTCTTTCGTATGTTCAGATGGAACATGAATGTTTGAACCGCTGAAACTCCTCTGGGGAACCGTTCTCCTTCGCCCCTATGTTTTTGCTTTTCTTGCCGCATATATCGTTGCGGGCTGGCGGCATATCGGCTTGAAAAGAACTCTGGCCTATATTCCGGCCGGCTACGCCATCGCATGGATTTCCGAATTTTCCTCGATTCACTGGGGCTTTCCATACGGTGATTATTTCTACATACAGAGTACCGCCGGCAGGGAGCTGTGGGTTTTCGGGGTCCCTTTCATGGATTCCCTTTCTTATGTTTTTCTCTCCTATTGCAGCTACTCGCTGGCCGTTTTCCTGATGAGTCCGCTGGCCCTCAGGTCCGGAAATCTCGTTGTACTCGAAACACCTCGAATACGGTGCTCCTGGCAGACGCTGATCCTCGGGGCATTTTTTTTCGTTCTGCTCGACATCGTTATCGATCCGGTCGCCCTTCTCGGAGAGAGGTGGTTTCTAGGCAAGATTTACGGATACCGTTATGAGGGGCTCTACTTCGGAATCCCGATGAGCAATTTTGCAGGGTGGCTCCTTGTTGGGGCCGTCCTGACGGCGGCCCTGCAGGCACTGGACCGGATGCATTTTCTGGACTCAAGATTGAGCCGGCCTGGAAACCGCTTGTCCTGGATGAGGCTGCTCGGCCCAGCGCTTTACTTTTCGGTGCTGGTGTTCAATATCGCTGTCACTTTTTCCATTGGCGAGATGCTGCTTGGACTGGTTGACCTCCTCCTGTTTTCGACGCTGCTCGTTCCGATGGTTTTCTTCACGATCCATAAGAATTCCGCCCTCTCCGCCGAAACAGTAGATGCCTACCTGCTGCAGCATTCGTCAATGTCCGGGGATACGCGCTCAATTGCGCCCGATCCTGATCTCCCGCGCCATTTTGCCCAGCACAGGGGCTGGAATACCCAGAAAAGCGGCGACTGACCCGCAAAGATTTTTTGCCGCCAGCCTGGACCTGCGCCATGAAAGATAAAAGGCTTTCAGGGTCGCAGGCCTTCTAATTACCGTTACAAGCACACCACCGAGCCTTATCCTTCCTCGCTCGTCGGCAATATCGCTCAAATTGAAGCCGAGATCGTGGCCGAGGCCGTCGCTTACGGCCCTGAAACAAATGAAGGGTATTCTGTTATGAAAAGCTATCCGGGCCACCGTCGCCGTCTCCATGTCCAAGACAGCCGGTTGCCCGGCTGCAAGAGCAGACATGGCCTGCTTGTTCCCGGGAGTTTCGGCGCTGAGCGCCAGGACCGGCCTGATATGATTTTGAGCCAGGAAATCGGACATCGCCTCCGGCACCCGAAATTTGAAAACCTCTTCGGAAGATAGCCTGCGTGCGCTCTGAACAAAACAGACGCCCCCCACCGTCAGGTCCGGATGGAGGCCTCCCGCAAAACCCGAAAATATAAGAATATCCGGAGAAAACCCGGTCAATTCCGCTCCAAGCGCTTCTTCGGCCGACTTTGCGCCCATGCCGCATTCGACGAGGATGATCTCTTTGCCCGGAACGTTGAAGGCGAACTTCTTCCATGGCTTCTTTCCAGCGAGACGCCGGGAAGGAAGCAACTTCCTGAGAGGCGAGTATTCCTGCGGAAGGGCAGTCAGTATCAAGATTCTCATATATGCGTCAGGCCTGGTTGAAGTTTGAAAGACTTTGCCGCTCACCACCAGAAAATCTCTGAGGAAAATCGGTAAAAATTCCGTCGGCCCCCATCGAAAAAAGCGCCCGAGCCAGCCATGGCCTATTTATGACCCAAACAAGCACGCCGAAACCCTTTTGCTTCAATCTGCGAATTTGCCGGGGCCGCACAGCTCGCAATCCGGGATTATAGGTGAAAGCGTTCAGACCGAGCATCAATTCGACGGGATCGGATTGAAAACTATTGACAAGGACTCCCGTTCTTATGTCCCTGTCCAATCTTCTAATGAGCGCGAGATAATAATGGTTGAAAGAGGAAACAAGGACCTTTTCAACCGCGCCCATCGAGCGTACAAGGATGACAACCTGCTCGACTATTGACTCATGGCCGGCTGATCCCGACAAGTCCTTGATCTCTATGTTCAGCAGCCAATCGTTGCGGATCGCGAAAAGGATCGCTTCCTCGAGGGTCGCGACGGGCTCGCCTGTATAAGCGGCCAGTTCCGATGGCGAAATCTTGCCCGCCGCAATTTGCCCGAAAGGATCGGTCTCGTTGAACCAGGAGCCAAAATCCAGGGTCCTGAGCTCATCCAGAGTAAAATCGCGCACAAGCCAGGGGCTTCGGCCTGGGAATTTGCCCGGTGCGTCTGATGTTCGCTCCAGATTGGGGTCGTGTATCAGAACGAGTTCCCCGACCCGGCTCATTCGCACATCGATCTCCCACATCCGCGCGCCCGCCGCAAGAGCTGATCGCGCCGCGGCCAGGGTATTTTCCGGGGCGAGCGAGCGAGCTCCCCGGTGCGCGGCAATCAGCCGGCGGTTTCTTATCGCATTTATAATATCCTGGCTCATGACGGTGATCCGTATTCGTTGAAAAAATGATGCAAAATCGTAAAAATCATGTAGATTTTATTGGACTTTATGTAAAAAAATACTGTAATATACTACCGGTGATTACTGTCTCCACCTGATTGCTTATTGCAATGAAAAGGCGGAGACTATGATTGCCAAAGAGTTGGTTTCTATATACCCTATTCCCCGAAAGCCAGGCCCCCCTCCCTCCTCCTGGCTTTCACTTTTTTTGTGGCCTGGCCCGATCAAAAATTTGTCCGCCGGTTCCGCTTTACCTGGTTTCAGTCCTGAAAGAGTTCTTTCCCGAGATATTCCACTCATCACGGCTTCATGCCGTCAAACTTTTTCCGGAAGCTCT
>JBEKXG010000148.1:0-9091 GCA_049512295.1 Syntrophobacteraceae bacterium | reverse complement strand
CGACGTTTCCATACACATGAGCGCAAGGCAGCGCTGTAACCACGCGGTCATGACTGGTTTTCATGTGCATGTTCGCCGTCATGCAGGCATTCACGAGCACCGCTCGATGCGTTAAGGCCGCCCCCTTGGGGTGTCCCGTAGTCCCGGATGTATACCCGATGGTGGAAATATCTCCCTGACCGGCGTTCGATCTCATGGGTTCCGGAGAACCATTTGTCAAAAGGTCCTGGAAGGAAAGAACGCCGCCCCCGGCATCCTCGTAGCTGATGATATACTCCAGCCCGGAGACGCCATAGGTCGCCTCTCGGGTCGGCCCTGCCTTGTCCTGAGAAAGAATTATCGCCTTCGCCCCGCAATCCTGAACGACAAAGCAGACCTCTTCGGGTTTCAGCATGACATTGATTGGGTTGATCACTCCCCCAAGCTTCGAAATAGCATAGTACGAGACGACCCACTCCCACGAGTTGTTGGAGTAAATGGATACGCGGTCTCCCGGATTGATGCCCATCTTGCGCAAGGATTGAGCAAGCCGGTTGGTCAGTGTGTCAATGTCGCGAAAGGTGAAGGTTTTTTCCTGGAAAATGAGAGCGGTCTTGTCGCCGTAACGCTCTGCAGCATAAGGTGGAATGTCCCCGAGATTCTGAAGTTCATTCAGCATGGCACGACTCCTTACTTGTAAAATGAGTGTCGACTTGGTACAAAATGCGGGATAAACGGAAGGTCACAACATTCTATCAATTGCAGGGCGACATGCGCAAGCAACTTCTGTGGGGCGAAATCTAAACGCATGAGGTGAGTTGTTGGCCGAGATTCGAAACGCGGTAATTTAGACTTAAGATCATATCCAAATTTAAGGAAAATATTCACCTTCCAGCGGTTCTATGAAATGAGCATCCACAAACTTGAAAAGATGTTCGAGCCTGCGGCCGTGGCAGTCATTGGCGGATGCTCACGCAGCGACAGCATGCTCGACACCCTGATCGGCAATCTCAGGCAAGGAGGTTTTGCCGGAAAGATATTTCCTGTGACGAAGCATCGCGATGAATTTTTCAGCCTTCCTGCATACCCTACGCTCGCGCGCGTCCGCGAGCCGGTTGACCTGGCCCTGATCGCGTCGCCTCTTCAAGCCGTACCCGCTGCACTCCAGCAATGTTCCGAGGCGGGGATCGCGAGCGCGGTAATTTTCGCAGACGGCGACGGATTGACCGCCGGGGACAGAGCCGATCTTGGCGCTCAAATCAAAGAGGCCGCTTATCGAGGTTCCATCCGGATCATCGGTCCGGGTTCTTCAGGCATTTCGCACGCCCCTGCAAGGCTGAGTGCAATCCATGCCATGAATCTGCCGATGCCCGGCAGGCTTGCCTTTATTTCTCAGAGCAGGGCCATTTTCCACGCCATTCTGGACCTGTCCATAAAGGAGCAGATTGGCTTCAGCACCTTTGTCAGCATCGGCGGGATGCTGGATGTGGATTTCGCTGATCTTGTCAACTTCCTCGGCAATGATGACCGCGTCAGCAGCATTGCCTTGTGCCTGGAGAAGGTGACCAATTTCCGCAAATTCATGAGTGCGGCCCGAGCGGTTTCGCGCGTCAAACCTATCATTGCTTTGAAATCCGGAAGAGCCGGCCGCGGCGAGCGCTTTGAACCGGGGGGAAAGATTGTAACCATAGGTGAGGATGACGTCTATGGCGCCGCTTTCAAACGTGCCGGCATTGAACGCGTCAACACCTTCGCAGAGCTTTTCGACTGCGCTGAACTGTTGGCCAAACAGCCGCGTCCTTCAGCCTCCAGGCTGGTGATCATCACCAATGGGCGAGGGCCGGCCATGATGGCCGCAGATGCCCTTGCCGATCATGGAGTGGAACTGGCATTGCTAAACCCTGAGGTCATCAAGAGCCTGAGCGGCGTCCTGCCCCCCTTCTGGACCGAAGGGAATCCGGTGGACGTGGGCGCGGACGCATCGCCGCAAAGATACTCAAGAGTGGTTGAAATCTGCCTTGCAGCACCTGAGATCGAGGCCCTCTTGATTATTCTGGTCCCTTACGCCGCCTCAGATGCCGCCGCCGTCGCTGAATCGCTTGTCGAGATTTTGCGCGACAGGAGGATTCCGGTTTACACGTTATGGCTCGGGGCAGCGGAGGCAGAGCGGGGTCGGGAGATTCTGAACCGGTCGGGCCTTCCCACTTTCGAAACCCCCGAACGTGCGATCAAGGCCTTCCTGCACATGGGCTCCTATGCCCACAATCTGAAAATGCTCCAGGAGATTCCGGAGAAGCTTCCACGGGGCCTCGAATTCAACGCGAACGCTGCGCGGACGATTATTCAAAGGGCCATTGAGGACGGGGAGAGATTGCTCAATGACGAGGATTCCAAAGCTTTGCTGACCGCTTATGGGATTCCGGCCGGGAGGGGAGTAACTGGAACCCCGGGTTATGAGCTGATGCTCGGCGTCAGAAGAGACCCTGGTTTTGGCCCGGTTCTTCTGTTCGGCGCCGGGGGCATGGTGGGGGAGATCTTCGGAGACTGCGCTCTGGATCTTCCCCCCTTGAACCGCGTGCTCGCCCGGCAGCTTGTTGAGGCGAGCCGGGCATACCAGCTCCTTAAAGGAAACCGGGATCAGCTGCCTGCACTCCTGCTGCTTCTCGAGGAGATACTCATCCGTCTGTCGCAACTCGTCACCGACTTTCCAGAGGTGGTTGAGCTTGAGATCAATCCGTTGATCCTGAATGCGCATGCCGCCGCCGTTATAAGCGCCAGTGTTGCAGTCGAACCGGCTAACGTTGCCGCTCCCCAGCATCTTGTAATCAGCTCGTATCCCAGCCAATACGAAATGGAAACCGTAACGAGGGCAGGGATGGAGATTTTCCTCCGCCCCATCAAGCCGGAGGATGCCCCTCTCCTGGTGGAGCTTTTTCATTCGTTGTCGCCAACCAGCGTATACTTTCGGTTCTTTATCCCGATGTCGAAGCTTCCCCTCAGCGTGCTCACAAGGTTTACGCAGATTGATTACGATCGGGATATCGTTGTGGTGGCGAGCAAACAGACCTCAAGCGGCGAAAAGATCCTGGGAGTGGCCCGGCTTATGAGCGACCCGGATGTCACCAGTGCAGAATTCGCCATCGCCGTTGGTGATGCATGGCAAAAAAAGGGAGTCGGGGCTGCGTTGCTTGAACGCTCTATCCATATTGCCAGAGAGCGTGGTCTGCAGTTCATTTGTGGCATAGTTTTGTCGGGCAACAGGGGCATGCTGGCTCTTGCTCGCAGTCACGGCTTTACGGTCAAAAAGATTCGCGGCAGCAATGAATATGAGGTGAGAATCGACCTGAATCACCCAAGCGAAATAGCAACCGAAGGAAACTGAATTTTCGTCGGAAACTGAGATTCTTCTTAGTACCGACCAGACTCTCAACAGGCAAACCGTCCAAAGCAGCCTCCAGCGCCTGTCTTCTTCCAAAATCCATTTCCTCTCGTTCATAATGGGTTATCGCACGCCATCTCAAGTCTGCCATTGTCCAATCCTGGCGCGCAGTCAGACTGGTCGATGATTGAACGTGTTCGCAAAACGAACACCAAGGGCCGTTGTGTTGGGTGAGCATCAACTGCCCATCCACACCGTTCGGTTATCGAACACTCATGTCGCCGGCAATCTTCCCAGACCGAACAGATCGCGCCTGTAATTTGCCTGAACCGGAATCCATCATCCCAGGCAGACCAAGATACGGAGAGGTGATGCTGCACAGGCAGCATAGCAATAGCAGTGACCCTTGAGTATCAATTACTGCTGGCATGTAGTTTGCTAAACTTTCCATACCGTCTAATTTTCGTTGTGAGTCCATATGCTTATAACTGGAAAGGAGTGCATGTGAGCGTTAACGTTACGATGCCAAAGCTCGGTATGACTATGAAGACCGGAAAATTATCAAAGTGGTACAAGGACGAGGGTAATCAAGTCGAGGCAGGCGAAGATCTCTTCGAAGTGGAGACCGAGAAGATCACCAACAAGATTGAAGCTCCTGCCAGCGGAATTCTTTTTCAGATCGTAGTCCTTGAAGGCGCGGTCGTGCCGGTTGGAACCATAGTGGGGGTGATTGCGGAACCGGGAGAAATACCCGAACGGATTGAGGGAATACAGGTTGGTGAAATAACGGAGGTAACGCCGACAACGGCTGCAGCGGCGCCAAAGGCAGAGGCTGGAAGACCGGAGGAGAGGGGCGAGATAGTGGCAACTCCCGCTTCCAAACGCCTGGCGAAGGAACTCGGCATTGACCTGGCGCTCGTGAAGGGTACCGGTCCGGATGGGCGCATCAGGGAAGCAGACGTCACGCAATATCATGAACAAGCCCAGCGAAAACCCAGGATCACCCCTCTGGCCGAAGAGATCGCCAGGAAGGCAGGCCTTGATATATCGGCGATTTCCGGGACCGGCGAAGGCGGGAAGATAACCAGGGAGGATGTGGAGCGCGCGCTGCGGGAAAAGAAACCGGCGGCGGTGGAAGAAAAAAAGCCGGCCGTGACAATTCCCATGACAGGCATGCGGAAAGCTATTGCCGATAACATGTACGCCAGCCTTCACAATACCGCACAGCTCAGCCTCGCCTCCGAGGTGGACGTCACCGAGTCTCTGCGCTTTCTGGCCCTGGTCCAGGAGCAACACAAAAAGGACGAATCGGTCAGGGTCTCCCTGAATGACATCGTGATCCTGGCAACGTCTCGAGCCTTGAAGCGCTTCCCCATTATGAACTCCACGCAGGTGGGCAGTGAAATCATTCTTCACGATTCTGTGGGAATGGGTATCGCTGTGGCCATACCTGACGGCTTGATCGTACCGGTGCTCCGTGATGCCGACCGGAAAGGGCTCCTGCAAATCGCCAGAGAAGCGCGAGTCATTATCGGTAAAGCTCGATCGAACTCTTTAACTATGGAGGAAGTGACGGGTGGGACGTTCACAATTACCAATCTCAGCGCGTCGAGCGTGGACAACTTCACCCCCATTCTGAGACCTCCTGAGACGGGAATTCTCGGCGTTGGCCGTGTGGTGAAAAAGCCGGTCGTCTTTGCGGGCGAAATTGTGATCCGCTCCATTATGGGACTAAGCCTGACTTTCGACCATCGGGTGGTGGATGGATCTCCCGCCAGCGAATTCTTCGATCTGCTGTACCGCTACCTTGAACAGCCGGCCCTCATTTTGACGTGACCCATTAGCGTTCGGCGGGAACAACTGCTCTGAGCGAGGAGATTTTGATGCGCGATGTGATTGTGATTGGTGGAGGATCGGGAGGATATGCCGCAGCCATCAGGGCGTCCCAACTGGGAGGGAATGCCGCCCTGGTTGAATGTGCGGAAATGGGTGGCACATGCGTGAACAGAGGCTGCATCCCGAGCAAGATATGGATGCGGGCCGCCGCCCTGCTTCACCTGATGCGAGGGGGTCAGGAGTTCGGAATCAAGGCCGTCATCGAGCCTGTGGACTTCAAGACCATAGTTGATAGAAAGAACGGAGTATCGGGAGACATCCGGATGGGCATGGAAGCGCTTCTCCAGAACAACGGCGTGGAGGTAATCCGCGGCCGCGCGGTTCTGAAAAGCCCCCGGGAAATTGACGTGGAAGGCCAGGTTCATGAAGCGAAGAGGATCATCATTGCCACGGGCAGTTCTCTTGCATTTCCAGCGATTCAGGGACTCAAGGAGGCGGCAATCACCACTGACCAGGTGCTCGAAATGACGGAGACGCCCTCTTCGATATTGATCTGCGACTCCGGCTGTATCGAGGTTGAAATGGCTTTTCTCATGAACACCTTCGGCAGCAAGGTGGTTCTTGTCACAGAGTCACCGCGCATTTTGCCCCGTGAAGATCATGACACGAGCCAAAGGGTCGCTCAGTCCTTGAGAGAAAAGGGCGTGGAGGTTCTTACACGCCATGCTCTCAAATCGGTTTCCAAGTCGGAATCAGGGACCGGCTGGTCCTGTGTACTCGCCGGAGCCAAGGAGCGAACCGTTGAAGTGCAGAAGGTATTGGTCGCTTCGAGAAAACCTGCCTTGACTGATATGGGGATCCAACAGGCCGGAGTTGAGCTGAACGAAGACGGCGGCATCCGGGTGAACAACCGGTTGGAGACTTCTGTGCAGGGGATTTACGCCATAGGGGACGCAACAGGCGGGTGGATGCTCAGCCATGCTGCATCTTCCATGGCGATCACGGCTGCGGAAAATTGCATGGGGAAGACCGGCGTATACCCTTTCCATCTTATCCCGCGCGGCCTGTGGACTATTCCGGAAGTGGGCGCGGTTGGTATCTCCGAAGAGGAAGCAGAGAAGAAGGGGTTGGACATCGACGTCGGAAGCTTCCCCTACGCCATCAACGGACTGGCTATGATACGGGGCCAGGTGGAAGGCGCCGTGAAGATCGTTTCGGATGCGCGCCATGGAGAGATCCTTGGCGTACACATAGTCGGGGCTGGTGCGACGGACCTTGTGGGTGAAGCCGTTCTCGCCATGCAACTGGAGGCGACCGTAAACGAGCTTGCACGCAGTATCCGGATCCATCCCACTTACTCAGAGACGGTTGTCGATGCCGCACGGGACGCAGCGAACTGGGCTCTCTATCTGCCGAAACGCTGATGCGCCCGGTGATGAGCGCTCTGTTTTACTCCGGCCCCCTGCTCTCCGAGGAGCAGGGGGCTGCCCGGCTCCCGGTCTCGCCCTTCTCGAGAAACCGGACGACGACGGGCGCAAACCATTTGGCGGTACACAAATGAACGACGCCTCAACCTCTCATTTGCAGGTCCTGGACTGGGGCCTTTTGCCCTACGGCGAAGCTTTGAAGCTCCAGGAAGCCCTGGTTTCCGAGCGCCTGGCGGAGATTTCTCCAGATCGCCTGGTGGTGGTTGAACATCCGCCGGTGATAACCATCGGACGGAGCGGCAGCTTAATGGATTTGCGGGATCCTGAGGAAGTCCTCAACAGGAGAGGAGTTTTGGTGTTCCGCGTAGATCGCGGTGGTATGACAACTTTTCACGGTCCGGGCCAGCTTGTGGCTTACCCGATTCTCAAACTCAAGATGAAAGACCTGCATCTGTACCTCAAAATGCTTCTGGATACCGTGGCGGCAATACTCTGCAGTTATGGTTTGAATCCCGAGCTGAAGAGCGGCAGGCCGGGCGTATGGACAGGTTCCGCGAAGATAGCCAGTGTCGGGATATCTGTGCGAAGGTGGGTCACCTATCACGGCATTGCGTTGAACGTGAACACTGACCTCAATTGGTTCGACACCATCAACCCGTGCGGGAACCCGGACGAAAAGATCACCTCCATGGAACGTGAGCTGGGGCGCCCGTTGGATCTGACTGAGGTGAAGGATCGTTTCATAGAGACTTTTTGCCGGGTCTTCGGGTATCCCACACGGCCGGAGGTGCGCCAACGGCCGAAGAAACGCCCTCCCTGGCTGGTTCTTCCCGCTCCGAACATCGAAGCCCTTGACCGGATGCGGGTTGTGCTCGACCGCCTCCAGCTTGGCACGGTATGCGAGAACGCCCACTGTCCAAATCTGGGGGAGTGTTTCGGGCGCGGTACTGCCACCTTCATGATATTGGGCGGCACGTGCACCCGAAGGTGCCGGTTTTGTGCGGTAGACAAAGGCGTTCCCGGCCCCGTGGACGAAGGTGAACCCGAACGTGTGGCCAAGGCGGTTCAGCTTCTGGGGCTAAAGCACGCAGTGATTACCTCTGTAACGCGGGATGATCTCCCAGACGGCGGAGCAGGGCATTTCGTAAGGACCATCAAGATGATCAGGAGGTGCTGCCCCGGCGTGAGCGTTGAAGTCCTCGTTCCGGATTTCGGGGGTTCTCCGGCCGCTTTGCGAGAAATTTGCGACGCCCGCCCGGACGTGTTCGGCCACAATGTGGAGACCGTGGCGCGCCTCTATCCTCTCGTGAGACCTCAGGCTCAGTATCAGCTCTCCCTGCAGATTCTGGAGTATGCCGTAAGGCAAAACCTCGTCGTCAAGTCGGGAATCATGCTGGGACTCGGCGAAACGGAGTGCGAGATCCTTGCAACGATTACGGACCTGAGACGCAGAGGGTGTTCATCTCTCACGCTGGGGCAGTATTTGCCTCCGTCGAAAGACCACCTTCCTGCGGCCCGCTACATTTCGCCGCAAGAGTTCGAGAAATGGGCGGAAACCGCCCGGTCCGCAGGGTTGGAACAAGTGGCGGCGGGGCCTTTGGTTCGAAGCTCCTATCGCGCAGATAAAATGATCTCACAGCGAAGTAAACCTTTAGAGGCAAGGGGGTGAACCCGTGGCCGGTAAGCGTTTCATAGTAGAGATTGGCACCGGCATAGATCTTCATGGAGAAGACGCCACCAAGGCAGCATGTCGTGCCGTGAGGGATGCCATTTCCAGGAGTTGTCTGTGCGGGATCGTTGAAATCATGGGGATTCAAGATCTGCATGCGCTCGACGTGGAAATCGTTGTGGCTGTGCCCCAACCGCAGAATGTGGATCTGGATCAGGTGATGGCCGAGGTCCCCATTGGACGCAAGACAGCGCGGGCCGTCGAGGGCGGCATGACGGTGAAGGGGCTCTGCGTCGCCCAGTTCGCCGCCGATTTTGATCAGATCGTGGTAGCCAATGCGGCAATAACGGTACTTGTCGAAAAGTGACACCAACGTTTGTGGAAAGGAGGGAAGAAAGGAGTCTGCGGCACATCTCAAAAAATCAATAGAGAGGCTCAAGGATTTCAATAACAAAGACTTTTGGCGCGGAGGAATAAAAAGATGGATATAAGCAAAGAGCAAATGGTCGATATGTACACGAAATTGAACAGGATTCGTATGTTTGAGATTCGGGTCAGCGAGCTTTTCGCCGCAGGCAAGATTCCGGGATTCGTGCACCTCTCCGTAGGTCAAGAAGCGGTGGCTGCCGGCGTGTGCGCCAATCTGCTAGACTCGGACTACATTACGAGCACTCACCGCGGCCACGGGCATCTGATCGCCAAAGGCGGCGACGTCAAGTTCATGATGGCCGAGCTCTTAGGCAAGAAGACCGGGTACTGCAAAGGCAAAGGCGGCTCCATGCATATTGCGGACGTTGATCT
>JBEKXG010000147.1:0-9171 GCA_049512295.1 Syntrophobacteraceae bacterium | reverse complement strand
AAAACAAGTAGCGCGGATGTCGCTACAATGTCGTAACGCCAACGGCCCCACGCAAACAAGATTAAGGCGAGAATAATGACGATTACTACGAGGACCTGATCGAACATATTCGAATCCACAATGACAGATGACCGATGCGGCAAGAGGTAGCGTTAACTCTCTTGTGTAAATTTCAAAATCCCAAAACGGTAGAAAACAAAGCGCTTTTCCTCTAAACGGTGGTTTGACTAAAACCTTCGAAGAAAGGAAAAACACCTTGAAAATTGAGATCAGTGTACCTGAGGATGTCTCCGTTTTCAAAGAGATTCAAGTTCAGCCGAAAAAGGTCTTCGAAATGATCCGGTTCGATGTTCGGAAAGCAGCGGGAAGTTATTTCAGCGAAATGATGAATGCGGAACTGATTCATTTCCTCGGAAGAAAGCCCTACAAAAGAAAAGAAAATGAGGCCAATTACCGAAATGGCTCCTATGGCAGAATCTTTACCGTTAAGAGCATAAGGAAAGTTGATGAAAATTAAATTGGTAGATATCTAGCCAATTTCGAAAGAGTCCAATGTGCAGCGATTCGGTAAACAAATGATTCGAAAATGGCGAAGATTCTTCCGCCTGATTTCTCAAGGAGGAGAGATATAAAACATTCAGTGAAGATTCCTAATAGCACTATAAATAGCATATGTGTTAGCTATCTAGAGCAACTGCCATCCCTTATAGGATCAATTTGTCCTCAAGCCACGCCAAAGACCCTCCGGTAAGGCCTCCGAAAGTAAGAGAAGGTGCCCTAAAAATATTCCAGTCGATTTCAACATCACTCGAGCGCCTAACAACCCTTGGCGCTAAAATGAATTGACCCGCCTTTGCTAACAAGAATTGACCCACCAACCTTACAATACCGGAATACTCATTTTTTGATCCTCCCATGACGCGCTCGTACATATCGGGTTGCTGGCACTACTTCAGGGACTGGTTCATTTTCTTCCCTCATCGGACATTGTTACCTGTTCTATGGTCTTTGCGGAGGCGGGGCCATGGAAGAGAAACGATGCACTCATTGTGGTTGTCCTTTGGATTTGAACCCTCGTTCAAAGAATCAACGCTACTGCGGCAAGCAGGAGTGTCAGCGCGCCAGGAAGAGAATGTGGCAGAAAAACAAGATGGCCACCGATGCTGACTACATGGCCAATCAACAGGAGTGCAACAAGGCCTGGCAGGAGAAGAACCGACACTACTGGCGCGACTACCGCAGGAATCATCCCGGGTACACGGAAAGGAATCGCTTGCTCCAAAGAGCCCGGCGGAGCAGGCAACGCGTTGCAAAGATGGACGCGTCAGGAAGAATTTCCTCCCTTAGAACGGGGACTTATTGGCTGATCCCGGAAGAGGGCGTTGCAAGGATGGACGCGTTCGCCGGTAAAGTCCTTCTGGTTCCGGTCACTTGAGGGCGACCATGTGCGTTGCAAAAGAGGACTCGATGTACACGGGCGGTCTCAGCCGCTAATGTTGCCCCACGATGACGGAGGTAAGCCATGATAGAAAAGACAATCTTGTGTCCGGAACGTGTCAGGAGGATTGAAGGAAGCTTTGCCTTTGTGGAGCACCGGTTCCTTCGAGATGGTTTCTGGGTGAGCCTTTCTCATGACGAGCTGCTGCTGTACCTGCTGCTGATTATGGCGGCAGACCGGGCAGGCCTGTCCTATTACGGTTACGACAAGTTGTGCACGCTCCTGTGCCTCCCGGTGGACGAATACATTGTGGCCAGAAACGCTCTGATGGATAAGGACCTCATAGCCTTTGACGGACGTCTTTTCCAGGTGCTCTCCCTTCCACCAAAACCGGTGAGGGATACTGTCCGTCTTCTGCGCTCCACAGATGATATGGCCGAGCGTGATCCGGCCACCGTCCATCAGATCATTCGGGATGCCCTGCGGTGATGGGCACCGGGGAGATTTTGCAAATGAACGGGCTGTCTGGCATGGATAGAGAAGAGATGGTCACAAGAGAAGCCGGGGAAATGGAAATTGCACACCTGGAGCTTCGATACGCTCACACCCGGATTATGGAAAAAGAGTCCCTGCTCCGCCTTGCCGCCTCCCTTGAGCAATGGGGGCAGATCACGCCCGTTGTCACTGTCAATCCTTGTGTGCTCATCGACGGTTACCGGAGGGTGGCGGCGCTCAAGCTGTGCAAACGGGATACGGTCATTGTCGAACACTGGAGCTGCGGGGAAGATCAGGCCTTGCTTCGGGTGCTCTCGGCCGGCTGTGAGCAAAGATGGGACGCTTTTGAACAGGCTGCTCTCATCCGGGAACTAATCTATTGCCACAAGATGTCTCAGGCTCGGGTGGCCCGCCTTCTCGGAAGGAACCCGAGCTGGGTTGCAAGGCGCCTTAGCATTCTTGAAGCCCTTCCGGAAGAAGTCCGAAAGTCGGTTAGAGCCGGACGGGTTTCAAGTTGGGCCGCCTCCCGCGTGCTTGCCCCGTTGGCGCGCGCCAACGCCGATCATGCAGCGGCGCTCGGGGAATGGACCAGCCGGGTGCACGTCTCCACCAGGGACCTTGCCGACTTCTTCGACCGCCACAAGTCCGCCGCAGCCATCACCCGCGAGAGGATGGCGGCCGAGCCGTCTCTTTTTCTGAAGGCCATGCGGGCACAAAGGGAAGACAAAGAAGCCGAAAGGCTCCGGGCTGGTCCTGAGGGTAAGTGGCTTTCGGAGCTTTCCGGTGTTGTGACCACATTGCGCCGTCTCAAGCGCTATGCCGCAACCGTCCTCCACCTGGTCCACAAGGACCGGGACTTTGTCGTTGCAAGTCTCGGAGAAGCAGCAGACCTGATCAGGGTGCTAAACCACGAGATAAGGAGCACAGATGATCGACAACGAACTGAGGGTGGCTGCAAAGACCCTTCACCGCAAAGGAATGGGAATCCGCCAGATCAGCCTCGCTCTTAAGGTATCGAGGAACACCGTCCGCAAGGTCCTGCGCGGCGGTGATAAGGAACAAACCCAAAGGCCCTCCAGGTGGCAGGATGCATTTGCTGTCGTCGGGCAAGTCTTCAAGCGGTGCAAAGGGAATGTGGTCAGGGTCCGGGAGATACTCTTGGAGGAGCATTCTCTTTCAATCCCTTACAGCACCCTTACCCGGATGGTGCACGACCTTGAGCTTAGAGAGGGCAAAGGGAACATCCGGGCTGGAATCTATCACTTTGGACCTGGTCAGGAGATGCAGCACGATACATCCCCTCACGTTATTGTCTTAAATGGTAAGAAGCTAACCGCCCAGTGCGCCTCTCTTGTGCTCGCCTACAGCAGGCGTTTGTTCATCCGGTATTATCCCTCGTTTACCCGCTTCGAAGCCCGCCACTTCCTTTCCGAGGCATTTGGTTTCATGGACGGGACCTGTCCCCGGTGTATTATCGACAACACGAGCGTCATAGTGGCCCATGGCGCCGGCGCCGATGCCGAGATGGCCCCCGAGATGGCCCCCGAGATGGAAGGGTTTGGACTCATCTTTGGAATAACTTTTGAGGCCCATGAAGTCGGCGACAGTGATCGAAAAGGACGTGTGGAGCGCCCATTTTCCTATGTAGAAGGCAACTTCCTGGCTGGACGGACTTTTCTTGACTGAGAGGACCTAAACCGGCAGGCGATCGAGTGGTGTCAAAATACATCCAACCCGAAGTTCAAACGCTCTTTGGGTATGAGCCCCGATGCTGCCTACATTATTGAGAAGCCTTACCTGAAATCCCTGCCGGCCTATCTGCCTCCTGTTTGTCAGTGCATGTTCCGGGTGGTGGACATCTCGGGATATGTCTCGGTTGAGACGAACCGATACTCCGTTCCGGAGCGGTTGGTCGGAAAAAAGGTGGAGGTGCACAAAAGCTGGGACAAGATCGAGGTCTTCTTCGCAGATCGCAAGGTGGGCGACCATCGAAGGCTCATTGGAAAATCCGACGCGCGAGTGCTCGATCCCGCGGCCCACCAAAGGAAGCTGCCTCCACGCAGTGGTCCCTGCCCCGAGGAAAAAGAGCTTCGCGCAAGCTCGCAAACTCTGGATCTCTATGTGGCTCAGATCAAGAGGAGGTCCCCCGGCAGGGCAGTGAGGCCCCTCAGACGCCTCCTCGACTTCAAGCGCACCTATCCCGAAGAAGCTTTCAACGCCGCCTGTGAGCAGGCCCTGCATTACGGTCTCTTTGATCTCACACGACTGGAAAGACTGATCCTGGAGAGAGTCGCCGGCGACTTTTTCCGTATTAACGAGGAGGAAGATCCTTGAAAGAAGATCTACATAAACTGCTTGCGAAGTTAAAATTCAGAGGGGTGGAGAAGGTCCTCGATTCCGAGATCGACAGAGCTCAAAAGCAGGGAAGCGCCATACCCGAGGTAATCTACCGGCTTCTTTTTGAAGAGGACCGCTACAGGGAGGAGCGAAGTCTCGATTATCGAATACAACAGGCGAAGGTCCCCTGGGACTGGACCCTGCAGACCTTTCCCTTTGACCGTAAACCCGATCTCGACAAGTCCCGGATACAAACCCTTGCCGATCTTTCGTTCGTGGAACGTGCTCAAAACATCGTCTTCATAGGAGAGCCGGGCACGGGCAAAACCGGACTTGCCATAGGTCTTCTTCGCCAGGCGATCCTCTCCGGATATCGATGCCGTTTCTTCAATGCTCAGGACCTCATCGATTCTCTCTATGCCTCCCTTGCCGACCGCTCCACTCAAAAACTGATCAAGACTCTGTCCCGATACGCGGTGCTCCTGATCGACGAGCTTGGTTACCTAACCCTCAAACCCGAACAGGTCAATGCGTTCTTCAGGCTAATGGATGAACGCTACGGCCGAACATCAACTCTGATTACAACCAATCTCGAGTACAGCGACTGGTACTCCCTCTTTCAAAGAAAACCATTGGTCGATGCCCTCCTCAACCGTCTCCAGCACCATTGCATCACCATCCGTGTGGGTGGCCGCTCCCTGCGCGTCCCGCAAGAACAACAACCAGGACCTGCCACCCCGTAACCACTTCATTTTGGGTTAAAGATCGACGTTTTCCTTTACAGGACACTTCTCGCGGTTCTCTCTCCTCCTGTCAGTGCAGTCCTTTGAACCTCCGGGAAGTAGAAAAATCAGATATTTGAAGAAAATCTATAGCCGAATGGCTCAGAGGAAGAAGCTGAGGTATTGCGCACCACGTGGGTCAGTTCTATTGAGCAGAAATGGGTCAGTTTTCTTGAGCGCCCAAGAACAACGACATCCAGTGATATTCTGTCATCAGTTGCCTTAAACCTTTACGCCATTGACCACCTCCACAAAGGTTATTAAATAAAGAGCGAGAAAAACCGTTTCATCTCATCAGGTGGCAACTGACCCAGCGAAAGGTGCTGAAGAGGCGTCGAGACTGCCTGGGTTTTTGCCAAATAGGCACATGTGAAGCTGATTTTTGTAGTCGTCTCTAGATTTCATGCGGGTTTACAGCCTTGGAATTCTCCCAAAAGCTTAAAACCTGTAGGCACACGGCATATCTCTTTTAAATTGACATAGCTTCGTAGTACATGATAGTAAGGTAGGCATGTATCTACGAACAACAAAACGTAAAAACAGAGATGGATCTATAGTCGAGTACTACCAGCTTGCCCACAACGTCCGGCATTCCGAGACGGGAAATCCGGTCGCCGAGATCATCCATAATTTCGGACGGGCAGATGAACTCGACCGGGACGATCTGGTGAGGCTCTGCCGCTCGATTGCCAGGGTCTGCGGCTTGGAGGTCCGTGATCCTCTGGAGTCTTCGGATGGGACTCCCACTTCCATTGGCGAACAACCCACAGCCCTGCCTGAAGACGTAAAGCTCATTCAGACTCTTGAGTTGGGCGTTCCCTTTGTGGTCGAGACACTCTGGGAGCGACTGAAGCTCGGCCCCACGTTGCGCAAAGTTATGGAAGAATCCGGAGGCACCCCTCTACACGAAAGAGCCCCCCTTGCCATGGTTGCAAACCGGCTCTGCGAGCCCGACTCAAAGCTCGGTGTCTGGGACCGCTGGCTTCAAAAAGTCTACATGCCTTCGTGCAGCACCCTAAAGCTCTACCAGATGTATGAGGCAATGGACCTTCTGCATTGGAACGTGGCTGAAGTCGAAAATGCCATCTTTTTCCACTTGGCAAATCTTTTCAATCTGGTTGTGGATGTCATCTTCTACGACACAACCACCGCCTCCTTCTCAATCGACGTAGCTGACGAAGACACCGAGACGGGAGCGGGTTTTCGAAAGTACGGCCACTCCAAAGATGGAACATGGAGTCCGCAGATCGTTGTCGCTCTTGCCGTAACGCGCGAAGGGCTGCCCGTGAGAAGTTGGGTTTTTCCCGGCAACACCTCCGATGTTGATACGGTGAAAAAAGTTCGGGAAGATCTTCGTGGATGGAAGCTTGGGCGGGCGCTTTTCGTTGCCGACTCCGGAATGAATTCCTCCAGTAACCGGGATGAACTGGCCAGGGCCTGCGGGAAGTACCTTCTGGCTACCTGCATGGCCAGCGTTTCAGAGATTAAGGAAGAGGTGCTCAGCAAGCCCGGCCGGTTTAGAACGATCGCCGAGAACCTCCAGGCGAAGGAAGTCGTCGTAGGCGATGGGGAACTCCGGCGCCGTTATATCCCGTGCTACAATCCACGCGAAGCCGAAAGGGAGCGAAAGCATAGGGAGCAAGTTGTCAAAGAGCTTGAACAAGAACTCAAAGACCATCCGGATCATCAGGCGACTGCCAGATGGGCAATAGATCTTCTGGCGTCCGGCAGGTACAAACGCTACCTGAAGATCGATAAGCAGGGCCGTATACGACTCGACCGTGAAACAATCCAGCAGGTGTCAAAGTACGACGGCAAATGGGTGCTGCAGACCAATGACGATACCATCACTGTTGAAGATGCAGCCGCTGGTTATAAAGGACTCCTTGTGATCGAGCGGGCCTTCATGACCCTTAAGAGCACTCGGATAAAAATGGAGCCGATGTATCATTGGCTGCCCAAACGCATCGAAGCCCGCGTGAAGCTTTGCGTTTTCTCACTTCTCATTGAAAGAGTGGCTGAAATCCAATGCAAGCAGTCCTGGCCGAACATCCGGAGGACACTTTCCACGCTCCAGGCGACCGAGTTTCACACCCCAAAAAATCAATTCTTTCAGCGCAACGAGCCATCAGCCGAGCTTGCCAGAGCACTTAAATACCTAGAGATTCCAATGCCTAAAGTCGTCTTGGATATTAAGTCGGCACCCTCGCAACCATAGGCACACGCCGAATTTGACCCATCCGGGTAAGGGCCTAGATTTATGGCCATTTTATGACTGTGTTTGCCTACCTCACAAAAACCCGGGGACTGCGCCGCCAACGCCAACCAAAATGGGTCTGGCAGGGGAAGTATCGCCAGAGTGTCTAAGCTTGAAAACCGATATAAACAAACTTCTTGCGGAAGCGTTTAGGCTGGAAGGGAGCCATCCTTCATGCGTGGTGATCTAATTTCCGAACTCTGGAAAAGATAAGAAAAGGCTAGTTCACTCAGAAAAGACCGCTCAGATTTGGCGGGTTTTTGCCAGGCGAGTAAAAATCCTCGAGGATTGAGGAGGACGTATCGCGAGCAGAGCTGAGATTGCTCAACATGTTCCTGTTCTTTCAGCAACACGAGTTAACATATTCAAATCATTTTCACTCCGGCCACATCGGGATTTCTCACAGTGGCAAGGAGTGCTAAGATTGTCACTCTGATTTTGAAAGCCTATTGCGAAGCGATATGGGATATCGTTTTGAGAGCGTCAGACCATCCATAGACTCGATCATTAGTGGGCTTATAAAAATTGTGACCAAGATAATTTCCCATGACAGAAAGTGGCATGTGCATGCTGCGTCGGCTTTTCCTCTGACCCGTTACTTCGTATCCTATTCGCCTGAGCGCCATCCAACACGCTGAGGCGGGGGAACAAGACCATCAACTGTGGGGGAGGAGGTGTGTCCTGAAATTGCAAAAATCTGTCTCATTGACCTATCACTTGCATGTGCGATTGGGAAACTGTATGGTTTTGTGGGTCTTGGGGTTGTTCAAGAAGTTTTTTCGGGCAGAATCCGACCCGAAAATGCGGTTCGGATGCATAGCGAACAACTTGATGCATTATTCCGGATCAGTGAGCGCAAGGGGATTGAGCAGGAATAGTCCCGTACATGAGCATCTCGCGAGGCGTGGAGAAAACTACAAGGGTTAGGGGGCTGGAAAATCGCATTTCAATGGAACTCACCCTGTTTTACCAGGTTTCAGCCGCAGCCTGGGCGGCTATATTTCACTCTCGTCTTTCTCATCCCCGGCCCAGTTTAATATCGTCCCCCTGATTGGATCAAATCGTCCGTCAGACGATGGCAGTGCAGGGTCAAGGCCTCCTATAATACCGACCTGAAAGTACCGGGGGTGGATTCTCCTAACGGTGCTTCATTCAGTCCACTGCTGAAATCGCACGGTTCCTCACCACGACTGATGTTCGTGCTCCTCTCTCCAGGCAGCCACTCCGGCACAACATGCGGTCCTTGAGAAACAATTTCGTGCGGGTCCTAAGATTTTCTATGGTTTGGCAGCCAGGAACAATATCTCAAGTCGATTCAATGCGCTCTACGCCCAGACGGTATTTCGCATTTTATACAGGGCGTCATTTTCATCCTAACCCTGCGTTTGCCGTTTGCCCACGATGGAGATAATCTGTTACGTTAGCCTGCACGAGGAGTTTCTCGTTGAACACAATTGCCATCACTCTCAATGGAATCCCGGTAAGCGGCCGACCAGGTATGACCATCCTGGAAACGGCCCGGGACGTGGGGGTCAACCTTATCACTCTTTGCGATCAGCCAAGTCGCAACCCTGCAAGATTAATAATAAACGCAAAATTTACATTAGAGTCTGTTGCTGCGAAAAGACCTCGGTTTGCACTGCTGCGGGTTTTTCGTAAGCTCGCTTGTGATTCGTGACAGCCCTGGACAGACGCCAGGGCCTATCAATTGTTTGCCGCAGTCGTTACAAGGAGAGCAGTAATGGCGAAGACCCTCGAATATCCAGTCATTTGGCTCCAAGCGGCTACCTGCACGGGGTGCCCTGTTTCTGTCCTCAATTCGGTAAGCCCCACCATCAAGAATTTGCTCATCGATGAAATCC
>JBEKXG010000146.1:0-9177 GCA_049512295.1 Syntrophobacteraceae bacterium | reverse complement strand
CGCCGGGAAATGCCTTCCCGATGGCGTTCTTGATGGCGGAGAACCTTTTTTGTTGTCGCTCATGTCAGGCTCCATTAGTTGCAGTTTTGGCAATCTAGCCTGACTTATATTGGTCCCCATGTCCAGCAAATAATGCAGCTTGGCAACCGGTTAAAAAGTGTCCGGTGGTGAAACGCAATTTAGAAAGCCGGAGGTGAGGATTGCAGGATTTGGGGATAGTTCACTCAACTTGGAGCTGCTCGTCTGGATTGACATCGGCAGGACCGCAGAAAAAGACATCAAAAGCCGGCTCTATTTCACTATAATCGAGGCGCTCAACGAGGCCGGCATAGAAATCCCCAACCCCCAGCGCGATATCCACATCCGCAGCGGGCCTCTTTCGCTGGCTGATGCATGCGGGGACAATCAAAGAGATTCAGCTTCTCGCCGAGCAAATTCATAAGCTTGCCAATGTCTTTAGAATTCACGGATCGAAAAGCGCTTGAGACTTGAATCTTTTTTTGGCATCCACCCTGGAATGATTACATTTTTATCAAACCTATGCGTTCAATTACCACTCTTGTGTTCTAAAGACTGAACAGAAAGGAGCCAACCATGAGATATTTTGTGGTACCGGTTTTAGTCAGTTTTTTTCTCCTGGCCGGACCAGTTGTGGCTAAGTCGGAGCCTACTCCCGGAGAAATCGGCCGTATTGACGCTGCAACTCGTGTTTTCAATGAAATGCCTGGAAGAATTCCAGCCTACATTCTCGAAAACGCGAAGGGGATAGCGGTAATTCCAGGCGAACTCAAAGCCGGTTTCGTCTTCGGCGGCGAACTCGGAGGGGGAGTCATTGTGTCCCGCCTTCCAAATGGAAGCTGGTCTCCGCCTGCGTTCATCTCAATAGCGGGTGCGAGCTTCGGTCTCCAGATCGGGGGCGAGGCCAGGGATATCGTCCTGGTTTTCAACACGGTCAGGAGTATGGACTATATTGAGAACGGAAGGGTCAAGCTGGGCGGCGATGTTGCGGTGACGGCCGGCCCTGTCGGAGCAAACGCCGGAGTCACAACTGATATGCCGGAAATATACGCCTATATAAAGAGCGCCGGCGCCTTCATCGGAGCAACGGTAGAGGGGTCCGTACTTTCGTTTGACTTCAATTCGAATCGTGACTTTTACGGAATTCCCGACCCGCTAAGAATGGAAATGAAGGTGAAAGAAATTCCCGAACCGGCCAGGAGATTCAGTTGCGCGGTCGCGAGATACACCGGCACCTCGACAAAGTTTTGCAGTTGATCTGCCGGTAGCGATGAAATCGGTATTGCAGGTCGGATGTTGTAGATATAAGGGTGGGCACGGCGTTAACGTGCCCACTGCCGGTCCGTTGAGACGACAAGAAGAGGGGCCTTTAAAAAGGGAAGTTATACATTTTCCACCGCGCCCGTCCACCAATCCTGCACTGGCACGACGAGAAACTTCCTATGTTCTATTGCCTTGGGCAATCATGAGGCCGTAAGCTCTTTTGAGTCAATGATGCCCCCCTTCAAGCCTGGAGTAGATCGTCTGCGCCGCCCGCAGCAGAAAAGCGTCCCGGCCGCGAGGGGCGAGCAGGGACAGGCCCATGGGGACTCCGCCGATTTCCACGACCGGCAGGGATATCTGCGGCAGCCGGCCGATTCCTGCAATGGCGGTAAGAGAGAGGGTCCGGGGGTAGTATGCCGTTCCTGACCGATCGGACCTGTCAATGCCTGCCGAGTCCTTGAGCGGGGCAAGGATCGGACTGGTGGGCAGCAAGAGCAGGTCTTCGGGGCCGAGAAAGCCTTCCATGCGGCGTGAGTATCTCTCCCTGCGCCGCACCGCATCGCCGATTTTCGAGCGGTCCAGGTTTTTGGTCAATTCAAAACTCACTTTGGTGCGCGGGCCAAAGGCCGGTTTTGCTTCATCGATCCATGACCCCAGGGAGTTCCAAATCTCAGCCCACTGTATAACACAGTAGGTTTCACACCATGCATCCAAACCCTTCGCTGCTGACTCTCCATCGATTTCCCGAATAGAGGTTTCGCGGACTTTTCCTGGAAACAAATTTCTTAACCTGTCGACAGGGACCACCAGCCCGGCCTTCACCTCAGGATCGGCGATCTCCAACGCCTCGCTTAAAATGTGAATATCGCCTATCGACGATCCGTCCGGGAGATCGGCAGCGAGCAGCACCGATGCGGCTCGAGTCAAAACGTCGAGAGACGAGGCCAGGATCCCCACGGTATCGAAGCTTGGGGCAAAGGGCATCACTCCCGCAACGGAAATGGCTCCGTGAGAGGGACGCATGCCGAAGATCCCACAGTTGCTTGCCGGCACGCGGACTGAACCGCCGGTATCAGTTCCCAGGGCAAAATCGGCAAGCCCGCATGCAACCGCTGAAGC
Organism: Syntrophobacteraceae bacterium; assembly: GCA_049512295.1. Taxonomy (GTDB): domain Bacteria; phylum Desulfobacterota; class Syntrophobacteria; order Syntrophobacterales; family Syntrophobacteraceae; genus SbD1. Next base: position 6,777 of record JBEKXG010000146.1, on the reverse strand, counting down.
CGATCCGCTGGATGAACCGCCGGGGACCCTTTCCACAGCTCGAGGGTTGAGTGGCGTTCCGTAAAAGTAATTTTCCCCGTGCAGGCTGAACGCCAATTCATCGCTAACCGTCTTGCCGACACAGAAAGCGCCGGCGTCCAGCAGTTGATCGACGCACACTGCATTGGCGGCCGCCACGGGATGGGTCTTTCCCCAGTCCGGATTCCCACAGGAAGTCTTACAGCCCCCCAGATCGATGAGGTCCTTTACCGCAAACCGCAGGCCATCAAGCTTCCCCGGCTTGTAAGGTCCAATTGCAAGGAGTTCTACAAATCCTCCGGATTCTTCCACCGAGAATGTGACCGCCGATTCACTCATACCTGCCCCCTTGTCTCAAACCGCCTTCCCGTGCGACATTCCTTCGCGGCGATGGCGGCCTTCTCATTGATGATGACAAAACATATCTTCTTTGAACTGTCAACGCATGTATGTAGAGACAGACGGCATAACAGTGTGATCCCACGGTCGCCCTTGGGCACCCCGGGGCGCACGGTTCAGTTTGCCAATGATAAGCGTTGGGAAATCGTCAAGCAAACCGCCTGCACGACAGGACTATGACGCTTCAACGCAAGATTGAAGAGTCCGGGCGCGGCTTTCCACGGGGAGTGATCGAGGAAGACCTTGAAGCCCTGTAGTTGGCCGCGCTCGATGATGAGAGCGCCAACGGGCCGTTCGCGGCCACTGCCGTTCAAATTGCGGGAAAATATTCATTTGTCATCCTGCTCTTATGTTCTTCCACATTCCTTTCGGGTTTTCCATAAAGTCGAACCTTATGGCGGCCAAACCCCAAAACCTGCTGCTGGAGTCTTGGCCTTGCAGCTTCGTCAGGATTCGCGGTTGTGCCTGTTCCCCCGACGTGAGTCGACGTCATAGTATGACTTGAAGATTTCGCCGATCGGCCGGGTTTCCGGCAGCACATAAACGATGCCCTCGGTTTTGGTAAAAGTCGGCTTCACGACGTCATCGAAGAATTTCGCCGGAACATTGATGCAGCCATATGAAATGCGTTTGTCGAGCGGCGATGGAGTGGCAAGGCGCTCCAGGCGGTGCTCCTTGGGATTATTCGTAATCACCCGATGCAGGGAAACAGCGCCGTCGTAGTCCACCCAGAGGACGTCTTTTCTGTTGAAATTGAAACCCAGCGAGGCCACGAAGCGGCCCGCCGGTGTGGTGCGCTCCTCAGGGCGTATGTCCGACAATTTCCGTTTACCGATACCGGGGACGGAGAAATCACCCCGGGCCAGGCCCAGCAGGACCGGGGATGCGCCGCGAAGTCGTCCGCGGGCATCGAATACAAAGATTTTGGCGTCCACCTTGTCTACGATCGCGAACGGCTTGCCGAGATTGTCGCCCGAGTCCATGACCCAATCTGCCATGAGCCGGGCATCCCCGGACTTATGCTCCCCTTCGAAGTTCGCCCGTTTGGGGTGAGGCGTCACGGCAGGTTGCGTCCCAACGCTTGCGCGGGCCCTTGCGAATTGATGCGCAAACAATGAGCGGTCCGGGTTGGAGAATTGCGCGGTGTTCTCCGCAGCGGCAACCTGGTGGGGGTTGAAACTGACGGCCATGAGGCCAAGGCAAATCCCTTTTGCGATACTCGCTGCGAGCGGGCACGCGCTCCCCGAACGCTTTGTGCGCCTGAATGCCGCCAAAAGGCACAGCCTGATCTTCATTATTCGTTTCAAATGATTGTCCGTGCCGAAAACGTTTTTCCTTCCTCGAACAACCCCGGGCGGCCCTGCCTTGTGTTCTAATCAACAGCAAGGCAGAGCGCCGGAGGTAATTTAGTTCCGGTCCTTCCTAGGCGCAGGGGCCGGTCGAGGCGCAGGAGGCGGTGGTCGCTCTTCGACTACCGAAGGCTGGGGGGCCTCATAGTACGACGCATAACCATAGGAGGGGTAGTAGCCAGAGTAGGGGTAACCCCATCCCCCTCCCCACCATCCGCCCCAGCCTCTACCGCCCCAGTAGCCGTGTCCGTAGCCGCGTCCGTAATAGCCGCGCCCGCGTCCGTAGTATCCTCTTCCGTTGTAGCCCCGGCCATTAATATTGCGGCCGTAGTTACCGCGGTTGCCGTAGGCGTGGCCGCCGTAACCGCCGCGATAATGCCCGCCGCCGTAGCCTCGGCTGAAGCCTGCGTGCCCGCCTCCGGCCCGGCCGCCCCCGCCGTGGCCGCCACCGCCACCGCCACCGCCCATGCGGGCCACAGAATAACCCGGGTCGGCTATCAAAAAGACAGCCAGAATCCCAGCCAAAATGAATGATTTGCCGAATCTGCCGACTATGTTCATAAATTCCTCCTGACCGTCAGATGTTGCTGGAAAGCGCTTCACCACTTTGCATTCTTCACTGAAATGACGGAAAAGACCACCACATAGTCTACGTGGGAGTGATTTTTTTTATATGAAACGGATATTGAGGAATGGAAAGAAGCTCGGTTACAAAAGCACAGATCTTGCCGATTCAGCGACCCACTCGCTATCTCACAACCCGCCGGCTACGCAAACGAAGCGGGAGTAAAATCCTGATTCCCAAAATGGTCACTTTCTGACACCCGCCTGCTACACGCTTCCCCAGTTGACCGCATGGCTAAAGAATCGAATTTTTCGCCGCTCCCAGGCATGCCCATGGTGCCTGAAGCCCTGCTTGAGACTGGTGCTGGAGTAGTTTTCCATTCCCGCCTGAATAATCTGCGGCCCATCTTGCTGAATCTGCCCGGGGCTCTTCACCTGGGGACGCACTATGGCTATGTGACCAGAGTTCCCCGGGTTCCGTGCTTTGTATACCGCTACGACCAAAATCCCCCTGTTTGCCAGTTGCTGCGCTTTTTCAGCCGTGCGAACAGCTTGCCATCCATACTTGCTGCCCTGCCTCGAAAGCCAATCAGCCTGGGCATTTGCCAACATGATGGACGAGTGTTCCGGAGGCCGTAGGATGTAGATATCCAGTTTCTCAGCTGTCGCGGCAACAAAAGCGCTGCAGTGGGTATGGGGTTTCCTGTCGGTCACAGACTCGCCCCTTGGGTTGCCTGTTCGCCAGTTTACCTTTTGATGTGAGAGCCACAGTCGCTCTACATTCATATTGTCGAGAAATCTGGCGAGTCGCTGTCCTTGTGCGGTGATCTGCTGTGCGTTAGTGGGACCGGAGAAACACAGGATGAACAGGAGACTGAAGGACAACCCGAATAAAAGGCTCCGGCTGAATCGTTTACGGACTCTCCTTTCGGTCTTGACCTTGGTTACATTGCCTCCATAATCGTTTTCACGGGCTGCATGCGGAAATTGAGGATCGCTCATTTTAGAAACCCATCGTTCACGGAAAATGTTGTGAAAAAATAGCCGCTTCAGTCCAAGATGTTTTCAGGTCCGCAGGGGCACCCCAAAGCACCTCGATCCAATCGACATCTCCACCCAAAGCAGCTGAAAAATCTTCTCCCCTTAGTATAGTCATCTTCGTCGATCACTACGAGAGGTAGAGATTCACTCCAAAGAGTGCGGAGCGTGCGGAGAACAGTCCGTCGTGTGAAACCAGTGTCACCAGCGATCTAAAAATGCATTAGAACCGACAGCGTGGTGAAGCAAATTGCCCTTATACTAATATTTTTAGAGCGGAATCGCTTCTTCTCCCTTAAATCAAGCACTTCTTTTGGCCCAACGCCAAACCGCTCCGGAAGTGGCAGAACCTGAAATCAACGCCTTTCCTCACGCATCTGGCCCTCTTGACATTCAACAGGACGGCCATTTCTTTTTATAGAAGAAGCGACGCGGTACGAAGTCCAGCAATTCCCGCAGAGCTGCAGAGCTATGAAACCGGCTCTGGACGTATTGTGATGTGACGAGCTTTCGTAAACGCAACTAAAATTTTGAGCGGCGCCTCGCCCGAAAAAAAATGTGGCAGGGCTGTCGCTAATGCTGGACATAGCGATCGGAGTCTGCTATGTTAATCTGCAATGAGTCCAAGGCAATTCCGTCGGCAGCACAAAATAGAGCAAGAAAAGCTGCTCAGCGCCACAGTGCGCAAGCATCTGAGCGCCGATGCCCTCATTGGGGCCATCCGGAGATCTTTCGAGCAGGTGGGTGAAACTCGCAAAAGCGAACCTGCAATCCTCATGGAAGATGCTCTCATGTCGGCATATGCCGTGTTTTCTTTGAAAGATCCGAGCTTGCTGGCCTTCGAGAAGCGGCGAAGACCGCTTTAAACCGGTCTTTTCGATACCAAGATTAGCCCTCACCGACTATGGTCAGGCTGCACAAGGAAGACATGCGCCAAGGTCATGAATGAGTTATTGAACTCTCAGTCGAGATTTCCCTTCAGGGTTGCAGGTGTTCAACGATAGGGCCGAGGGCCAGCGCCGGCAGGAAGGAGAGCGCACCAAGCAACACCACTGAGCCAAGCACTACTACGCCGAAGGTCACCGTGTCACAAGGCATGGAGCCGATCGTCGTCGGCCTGCGGCCTTGAGCGGCGAGCCGACCCGCCAGCAAGAGCGCCAGTGCTGCCAGGCCGAAACGGCCGACGGCCATCGCTACCGCCGTCGTCAGGTTGTAGAAGAGGCTGTTTGCGTCGAGGCCCGCCATGTTCTGCCCGTTGTTCGCCATGCACGATGCGTATGCGAACACGATTTCCATAAAGCCGCGTGGGCCGCCGTTAGTGACCAGACCTGCCCGCCCCGCATCCGATACAGCGGCCCAAGCCGTCAGGGGCAGGACGACCAGGGGAGTGAGCACGACATATAAAGCGATCAGTTTGGCCTCCATGACCGTGATCGTCTTACCTAGGTATTCCGGTGTTCGGCCGATCATCAGCCCAGCAATGAAGGTGCCGAAAAGAGCCACCATAACGATGCTGTACAGGCCGGTCCCCAGTCCCCCGAGGGTGACTTCACCAAGCAGCATGTTCAACCCGAGGATCAGGACGCTGAGCGGCTGGTAGGAGTCGTGCATAGAGTTGTACGACCCGGTGGCCCCGTTCGACGTTACTACCGCCGCCAGGACGGAACTGGCAACGCCGAAGCGCACTTCCTTGCCTTCCATGTTCCCTCCGATCAGATCCAGACCAGCCAACCGTGGCGGACTGGCTGACTCGAAGGCATGGCACAGCGCCAAGCCAGTCACGAAAAGCACGATCATGACTGCCAGCAGTACCACGCCGGCTCGTGGCCGCCGGACCATGTGGCCGAAGGTGATCGGCAATGATGCGGGCACCAGGGCGATCGCGAGCAGTCCCAGAAAGTTGGTCAGCGGCGTCGGATTCGCGTAAGGGTGAGCCCCGTTGGCGTTGAAAAAGCCGCCGCCGTTGGTCCCCAGGTTCTTGATGAACTCCAGAGCTGCGACCGGCCCCTGCGGAATCGTTTGCGCCACACCCTCCAGCGTCCGAGCCTCGACGTAAGGGCTCAGGTTCAGCGGCACTCCCTGCCAGACCAAAATCAGGCTGCCCACCAGCGACGCGGGCAGCAGCACCCACAACAGTCCTCGGACCAGGTCTACCCAGAAGTTGCCGAGGGCCGTGGACTTCTCGCGGGCGAGGCCCCGAATGAAAGCAATGCCCACGCTCAGGCCGGCCGCCCCGGCGAGGAAGTTTTGGGAGGCCAGCCCGATGATCTGGACCAGGTAACGCAGGGTTGATTCGCCGCCGTAAGCCTGCCAGGTCGTTGTCGTGGAAAAGCTGAGCGCAGTGTTCGCTGCCAGGTCGGCCGACATCGGCGTAGTCAGGTACTGATCGTAGGGTCCTCCGGGCAAGAATGACTGGAACATGAGCAGCAGGAACACTAGAAGCGTGCCCAAGGCAGTGAATGCGAGGAAGGCGCCGAGATATACCATCGGCGTCATTTCCTTTTCCGGCTGAACGCCCAGAAGGCGATAAAGCACCGACTCCACCGGGCACAGCAACCGGTCGAGGAAGGTGGGCTGCCTTTCAAAGACCCGGGCAATGTAGAGGCCGATGGGTTTCGCCAGCGATATGAGGATCGCAATAAATACCACGTATTCCAGCCAGCGCATCATTGGGTTCTCCAATATCGATCATTTAGAAATCACACCAAATCGAGGGGCGAGTTGGTCGAGCGCAAGATTCAGCGGTAAGACTGCCACTCGGGGCTCGCCGAGGAAACCAAACTGCCGCCCCTGCGTGTATTCAGCCACGAGGTGGCGCACCTCTTCTTCGTTCAGCTTGCGGTCGCGGGCTACGCGGGGGACTTGCAGGGCAGCGTTGGCCGGGCTGATGTGCGGGTCCAGTCCGCTTCCGGAGCGGGTGACAGCGTCAATGGGAACCACCGAGTCGGGAGGCAAGCCGTTACTTTGGCGGTATAATTCCGCCAGCTCCCGGACTCCAGCGAAGGATTCCCTCTTCCCGGTGACGACCGGGTCTCCTTTCACGCCGTCTCGCAGCTTCGGGTTTGCCGGGCCAAGGTTCGTGCCGCCGGATGCAGTCGCGTCGTAACCGTCGCCGGCCGCCGACGGCCTCGGGTGGAAGTATCCCGGGCCGGAAAAGTTTTGCCCGATGAGTTCGGAGCCGACCACTGCACCGTCTCGGGTTACCAGGCTACCTTCGGCTTGATGGGAAAATAACGGGAAAGCCAGTCCTGCCAAGGCCAAGGGGAAGGCGATTCCGGTCAGCAGAGTGAGCAGTAGAATGCCCAGCATGGCCGGGCGGATTTGCTCGCGGAGTCCACTGACGAGCAAATCCGCCCTGCCGCGTGTCTCATGTGATACCGATTTTGAATCCATATACCTCTCCGAACTC
>JBEKXG010000145.1:0-9194 GCA_049512295.1 Syntrophobacteraceae bacterium | reverse complement strand
TCGGGTATCGCCACTCTTGTAAAGCAGGCAGTGGACATTGTCGATGTGATAGGCCGCGCGGTCCATCTGCGCCGCTCGGGCAATCGTCACGTCGGGCTGTGCCCGTTCCACCAGGAAAAGACGCCTTCTTTCCAGGTGGATGCGGAAAACCAGCTCTACTACTGCTTCGGATGCGCAAGCGGAGGTGATGTCCTCAATTTTGTAATGAAGCATCAGAACCTTACGTTCGCTGATGCCGTTAAATATCTTTCCGACCGCTACAATATTCCGTTGCCTCAGAGGGACCATGCAGCACAGGACCATCTGCTTCTGGCAAGTCAAGAGGAACGCAGGCGGATTCTGGCGGCCCTGGAATGCGCAACGGAATTTTTTTGCCGTCAGCTTAATTTGTCCCGGGAAGGCAGGGCGGCCCGGGAGTATATAGCCAGGCGCGAGTTGCCTGCAGAAGTCGTCGAATCACAGAAGCTGGGATATGCGCCACCAAGGTGGGACGGGCTTTTAGAGCACCTGAAAAAGAACGGAATCGAACCTGCGCTGGCTCTAAAGGCCGGACTTCTTAGCCATGGTTCAAATGATTCCTCGAAATTTTTCGATCGTTTCAGAAACCGGCTGATTTTTCCCATAAGAGATGAGCGGGGAGCAATCGTTGCCTTTGGCGGCAGGATTCTGTCTCAGGATGAACAAAATGAGCCGAAATACCTCAACAGTCCCGAAACTCCCGTGTACCACAAGGGAAGAATGCTTTACCAGTATTCAGTGGCGCGGGACGCCTGCCGTCAGGTAAGGCAGGTGGTGCTTGTGGAAGGCTACATGGACCTTCTGGCCTTTCACGCAAAAGAATTCTACAGGGTGGCGGCGACTCTGGGGACGGCCCTCACCAGCCAGCAGGTGCGGCTTCTTTCCAGGATGTGCGACGAAGTCGTGCTGGCCTACGATGGGGACGATGCCGGGGAGAGGGCCATGCTGCGCGCCCTGCCCTTGTTTCTGCAAGAGGAGCTTTCGGTTAGCTGTGTCAGGTTTCCGGACGGACTGGACCCCGATGATTTCCTGAAAAAGTTCGGACTGGCCGAGCTTGAGCGTCTTATTGCTCACAGGGACGAGCTTGGGGCTTACGCGGTTCGCAAAGCCGTTTCAGTGTGGGACGGGAGTTCGGCCGGAAGGGCGCATATACTTTCGGAGATCCAGCCCATGTTCCAGACCGTGCGGCAGCCGCTTCTCAAGTCGGAGTACCTGCGCATCATAGCGGACCGGTTTTCGATTGCCGAAGAGGTAGCCGAGGCGCAGCTTTTCCACGAAAAGCGGGGCAGGCCGGACTCGGGACGCAGGCAATTCAGGCCGGTCGACTGCCCGAAACCGCCGCAAATTGAATGTCTGGAGGAAAAGGTCCTCAGACTCATGATCAAGTACCCGGAACTGGCCGAGTGCGTGCGCGAGTCCGAAGCGCTCGGCTGCTTCGAGGAATCCAGGCTGTCCGCCATGGCCGGCGTGCTTTGCCGGGCGGGGTTTTGCAGCAGTGAAGACTACAACTCGTCTTCTGTCTACGATCTGCTGCGGGAATCGGATTTGCAGGAACTCTATGCGCGATATCTTCTGGAACCCTATGAACTCGAGGAGCCGGAAATTCAACTGCGGCATTGGCTCGAAGCTTTGATCAAAAGGAGGGCAAAAAAGAGGAAGAAAGAATTGCAGCAATCTCTCCAGGAAGCCGAAAGGAAAGGAGATTTGGCTCAAATCAGAAACCTTCTCGTGGAAATCAAAAAACTTACGGCCAAAACCAACGTTGGTGATTTTTCCGATAACGTTTAGGAGTCAGGTAATGACCGAAAAGGATGCCAAGCAGAGGCGCGATTCTGCGCTGAGCAAACCGGAAATAGACGATCTTAACCGGTTGATAGCGGCGGGCAAGGAGAAGGGCTATCTCACGCTCGACGAAGTTAACGAGGCTCTTCCTGAAGAAATTGTCACGGCGGAAAAGCTCGACGACATGATGATGATTTTCGATGAAATGGATATCGAAATCGTCGATTCCGAACAGCAGGTACAGGTGGTGAGAGGCCCGGTCCCCGACGCGGAGGGTCTTGTAGAGGAAGAGGAGGACGATCTCCAGCTTGAAGCGGATTCAGCAAACCGCATAACCGATCCGGTAAAGATGTATCTGCGGGAAATGGGTCAGGTTTCCCTGCTCACGCGCGACGGAGAGGTCGAAATAGCCAAACGGATCGAGGCCGGGGAGCGGGAAATATTCAATGCTATCATGGAGTCCTCCATCGGCATAAAACAGATAATGAGCCTCAGGGACAAGCTCCAGAGCGAAGGATACCGCCTCAATGACGTGCTCCGGGAAGTCGAGGAGGATATCAGCGAAGAAGAAGAAGCGTCTCAGAAAAACCGGATAATAGGCATCCTTGATGAAGTGCAGCGTCTGGACGAGGAAAATAAATCGATGCAGACGCTTCTTTTCGCTGAAAACGTCGATCCGGAAAAGGAATTCGAGCTCAAAAACCATGTGCAGCAGAATAAGGAACAGATAGTAAACCTTCTCAAAGGCCTCCAGCTCAGCCGCCGCCATATCGACAGTATTATCGAGAAGCTTAACGGGCACCTGGTGACTATCGAAAATGCCGAAAAAACTCTGAAGGATTTTCTGCACCGCCTTGGCAAAAAGGGGGCGGACCCAAGACCGGCCCTCGAACCTCTGGACTCCGGGGAAGACGAAAATGGAGCGGCGGCCTGCGGACTCTCGAAGGAAGAATACGGCAGACTCTATGGCAGGGCCATGGAGGCCAGGGAGCGCATTGCCGCCCTGGAAATGGAAGCGAAAATGGATTCCAGGTCTCTCAGGCAACTGCTCGCCCGGGTGAAAGACGGGGCGTTTCGGGCCAAGCTGGCCAAGAGCGAGTTGATCGAAGCCAACTTGCGGCTCGTTGTAAGCATTGCCAAAAAATACACAAACCGCGGACTTCAGTTCCTGGACCTCATACAGGAAGGAAACATCGGGCTGATGAAGGCGGTGGACAAATTCGAATACCAGCGCGGATATAAATTCAGCACTTACGCCACCTGGTGGATACGGCAGGCTATCACCAGGGCCATCGCCGACCAGGCGAGGACAATTCGTATACCGGTCCACATGATCGAGACTATCAACAAGCTCATCCGGACCTCGCGCTACCTGGTCCAGGAGCTCGGACGCGAACCTGTGCCTGAAGAAATCGCCGACAAGATGGAGTTCCCGGTTGATAAGGTTCGCAAGGTGCTCAAGATCGCAAAGGAGCCGATCAGCCTTGAGACGCCGATAGGCGAAGAGGAAGACAGCCATCTCGGCGACTTCATCGAGGACAAGCGGGTGGCCTCGCCGGTGGATGCTGTAATTAACCTCAACCTGAGCGAGCAGACCCGAAAGGCCCTTGCCACCCTCACCCCAAGGGAAGAAAAAGTTCTGCGCATGCGCTTTGGGATCGGCGAGAAAGCGGACCACACGCTGGAAGAAGTAGGCCAGGATTTTACGGTTACCAGGGAACGAATCAGGCAGATAGAAGCGAAGGCCCTGCGCAAACTGCGTCACCCCAGCCGCCGCAGGGAGTTGAAGAGTTTTATCGAAACCTGAGCGCGTGTCAGGTTTTTGTTTCTGCTTGACACTTTTCGAGCGCGGTAATTATACTTATACTTTCGTCGATGTAAAGACGGGCCCATAGCTCAGTTTGGTAGAGCACCCGGCTCATAACCGGCAGGTCCCTGGTTCGAGGCCAGGTGGGCCCACCAGGTCGGTCCGGAATGGTGACATGGTAACAGGCGGGTCATTCGGCAGATGGGGTATTGCTTACCAGGAGGATTCATCGGCAATAAGAAGACGCCCGGCGCCCTCAGGATACCGGAACCGCAGGACCAGTCTAAAAAAAGGGGGGTGTTCCAACTGGAACACCCCTCCTCGTTTATTGTGGAGCGCCGGATATGGTCCGGATAAAAGACATCTTTCAGTGGATCGATTCCTGGGCGCCGTTCCGTTATGCGGAATCGTGGGACAACTGCGGCATCCAGGTGGGAAATCCTCAGTCCCCGGTCACCAGGGTTCTTGTCGCCCTGGACCCTGCGTCTTCCGTACTCGGGGAAGCTCAGGGGCTTGGATGTCAGTGTGTGGTTACGCACCACCCCTTGCTCCTGCGGCCTATAAATTCCGTGAGGACCGATTCGTGGCCGGGGTCGATCATCATGCAGGCCCTGATTTCCGGGATCGGCATAATAGCGGCCCACACCAATCTCGATGCCGCCCGCGGGGGCACGAACGCCCGGCTCAAAGAGCTTCTCGGGCTGCATGCTGCGCGACCCCTGGACGCAGAGGCAGGTCTTTGCGGGGATGAGCAATACGTCGGGATGGGACTTGTTGGGTTGCTGCGCACAGAAGCTACAGTTGAATCTCTTGCCGGGAAATTAAACGAGGTGCTTGGCGGCGCCGTCGTCCGGATTACGGGGGATCCGCAAAAACAGATAGCCAGGGTCGCCGTTTGCGCCGGGAGCGGAGGCGGCATGATAGGGAAAGTCCTGGCGGCAGGGGCCGAGGTTTTCATCACGGGAGATATGAAATACCACGACGCAAGGTTGGCCGAGGAAAGCGCGCTGGCGGTCATCGATATAGGGCATTTCGCTTCAGAGAAGCTTGTCCTTGAACCTTTTGGCGATTTCCTGCGCTCAAAGGCGAAGTCCGAAGGCGCGGAGCTGGAGGTTTTCGTTTCCAAATCCGAGAAAGACCCGTTCAAGGTGATTGCCTGAGCGGATAAACCTAGAGCGGCACGGGAATGGTCACTTTTTGCGCCGTATATTTTACCAGGAGGTAGCGAATTGCTTGATCAACTCAAATGTCTGATTGAGTACCAGAAGATTGAAGACAAAAAGAACCAGTTGATCCGAAGCTCCGAGGAAGCTCCCCGCCGTATTGCCGAGCTTGAAAAAGAATTTGAATATTTCGAAGGGCAATATCTTTCGAAAAAGGAAGAGCTCGACGATGCAAAGAAAATGCACCGCTCGATCGAGCAGCAGGCAGAGGATCTGCGAGCGCGTTTGGGCCGCCAGAAAACCCGCCAGGGCGAGGTGAAGACGAATAAGGAATACCAGGCGATCCTCAAAGAAATCGATGAAACTAAAAAGGAGATTTCCAGGGGTGAAGACAGCCTCCTGGAACTTATGGACAGCATTGAGCGTCTTGGCGGAGAAGTCGCCGGACTCGAAAAGGAACTGGCCGAAAGGCGGCGGAAGATGGATGAGGACAAAGCCGTCCTGGGCAGGGAGAGCGCTGAGTTGAAAGGCCGGCTGGACCGTCTGGAAGGCGTTCGCCAACTCGTGCGGGAACGGGTAAATCCCGAGCTTTTGAAGAAGACCGATTTTCTTTTCCAGAAACAGGCCGGAATTGCAGTTTCGGCGGTGGAGAACGGCGTTTGTATGGTATGCCACATAAACATACCGCCTCAGAAATTCATAGAACTCCAGCGCGATGAAGACATTCTCCAGTGCCCCCACTGCCATCGTTTTCTCTACTGGCCGGGTCACGAAGGATATTGCATTAACGAGGAAGACATCGACAGCATTTAACTTGCGGGGCTGCGCGGTGACGCCCCGATTTTGTGCAGGCCCTCCTCCGACATAAAGCCTGCCGGGTACTCCCTTTTCAAAACGGGTTGCCTTCGGTGCCCGTCTGTAATATGTAGCAGTAACTAAAAACTGAAAACTTTTAAGGTGGCGAGCATGGCGGTTTACGGAATGAAGGTCTTTGCCGGCAACTCTAACACTGTGTTGTCCGCAAGCATATGTGAAATCCTGGAAATCCCCCTTGGCAAGGCAATGGCCGGGCGGTTCAGCGACGGGGAAATCAGGGTGGAAATCGGTGAAAATGTAAGAGGGGCCGATGTTTTCGTCATTCAGACAGGAGCATCTCCGGTCAATGACAACCTGATGGAACTCCTGGTGATGATCGATGCCTGCAAACGCGCATCGGCCCGCAGAATCACCGCCGTAATGCCCTACTACCCCTATGCGCGCCAGGACAGGAAGAATAAACCCAGGGTCCCGATCACGGCGCGCCTGGTGGCAGATCTTATCACCCGGGTTGGTGCAGACCGGATAGTAACTATGGATCTGCATGCCGGGCAGATTCAGGGATTTTTCAACGTGCCAGTCGATAACCTCTATGCCTCTCCCATTCTGCTTCCGTTCATCAAAGAGCATTTCGACCGGGGCATGGTTATCGTGTCACCCGATGCTGGAGGGGTGCCCCGCGCCAGGGCTTATGCAAAGCTGCTCAAATCGGGGCTGGCCATGATCGATAAGCGCCGCACCGACCCCAATAAGGCTGAAGCCATGAACATCATAGGGGAGGTGGAAAACAAAACGGCCGTCATTCTGGACGATATGGTGGATACGGCCGGAACTCTCGTGGCGGCTACGAAAACCTTGCTCGAAAGAGGCGCGGAAGCGGTATTCGCCTGTGTAACCCACGCAGTCCTCTCAGGACCCGCTGTCGAGCGCATCCGGAACAGTTCGCTGGAAAACCTGATCGTTACGGATACACTGCCGCTAAGGGATGAAGTGATCAATTGCGGAAAGATCACCTGCGTATCGGCTGCAAGGCTTTTCGCCCAGGCCATCCGCAGCATTCATAACGAAGATTCGATCAGCACTCTTTTTGAGATTTTGCATTAGTGGGGTCGAGACCGCGTTGCGCTCCCGGGGCCATGCCCGCTATAAAACCTTTCGAGACAGATTCTCCCATGTTCGGTCTTATGTTTTAAAATCCTTTCTTGATTTTTCCTCCCTGTTGCTTTAAATCCATCGCGGGGATGGGGTTCCCCCTTATAACCGCTAAATTGGCTGATGACTCCTACCGCGCAGGCAAACTGCTAAAATCGGTGGGAAACAAACTCGTCCAGCCGTTAGGCGGTTTTTTTATGTCTGTGCGCAGTTCGAACGTTATTCCAACAGGGAGAATTCCGTTATGGAACACATTTTTACCACGGCCTCTATATGGCTCGGGCTGGCCGTTCTTTCCGCAATCATTGCCTACCACCTGAGAGTATCTATCGCGCTGGTCGAAATTTGCGTCGGTATTGTTACCGCCGCTCTCGCGTCTTATTTCGGAAAATTGGGCGACTTGGGTTCCGATCAGGAATGGTTGCGCTTTCTAGCGTCATCCGGGGCTGTATTGTTGACGTGTCTGGCGGGCGCAGAACTTGATCCTGAGGCGTTGAAAACGAAACTGAAAGAGGTAACGGTTGTTGGCGCGGTTGGTTTCTTCGCGCCGTTTGTCGGTTGTGCCGCTATAGCACGCTATGTGCTGGGTTGGGATATTCAAGCCAGTTTACTTTGTGGCGTTGCCCTTTCGACCACATCGATGGCGGTTGTCTATGCGGTCATGCTGGAAACCGGATTTAACGAAACGGAGTTTGGCAAGGGCATTTTAGGCGCTTGTTTTATAAATGACCTTGGAACCGTTATAGCTCTGGGTCTGCTGTTTGCGCCGTTCACGTACAAGTCTGTTGTGTTTATTATCGTTACCGTTATTGTTTTGGCTATCCTGCCGCGGCTCAGCAACTGGTTGACTACAATTTATGGCCGTCGCACTGCCGCCATACGAACCAAATGGCTGATCTTCGTCCTTTTCGGTTTGGGGGCTCTGGCGCTCTGGTCGGGTAGTGAAGCGGTGCTCCCCGCCTATCTCGTCGGCATGGTTCTGGCTGAGTTCTCAGGCGGCACTCTTTGGATTCGCCGCTTTCGGACTTTGACCGTAGGTTTTCTGACGCCTTTCTATTTTCTCCGCGCGGGAACTTTCGTTTCTGTATCGGCTCTTGCTGCGGCCCCGATGGTTTTTCTGGTCCTGCTGGGGGGCAAGGTGCTTTCGAAAATCTTTGGCCTCTATCCTTTCATCGGGCTATTCCGTCGCAATCGTGACGAACGGTGGTATTACACGCTGCTTATGTCTACGGGACTCACCTTCGGCACGATCTCGGCCATGTACGGGTTAGTCCACAATATCGTGACACAGCAGCAGTATTCTTTTCTGGTGACCGTGGTCGTGGGAAGCGCTGTTGTCCCGACTCTCATCGCAGGACTTGTTTTTTTGCCGCGCCATCTTCTGCAACCTCCTGAGGTGCGCGCGGAAACAATTCCGGAAGAAAACGGTCTGAGCGAAGAAGGATGATGGTGCACCGAAGCCGTAGGACGTAACATGAAACACCTTGCTTCAATCCGTTTAATTCGTATCCATCTGGAGATATTGGACGGGACATGGTTACGGCCTGCAAGGTCGGATGTCATACGCCGGATGTCGGATTTCTGATACCCCATACCCGTCTTCACCTACACCCGACAAAGCATGGTTTTACCGCTGCCCCCTTTTCGCGCGATGATGCCAAGGGCTTTCGCCCCTGCTGCTCGACAAAGAATCCGGACCTATGTATTATAGCACTAAGTGCTATAATATCCTAACAAGGATCAGCGGAGGAAATGTGCGGGTATTCAAAACGAAGTGGTTTGCACGCTTTGCACTAAAAGAGGACATCAGCGGCAAAAAGCTAATTGACGCCGTGAGAGAGGCAGAAAAAGGCCTGAATGATGGCGAACTGCGCGGAGGTCTCATAAAAAAACGCGTGGCGCGGGCAGGGGAGGGCAAAAGAGGCGCCTTCTGAACGATAATCGCTACCGTGCGGGTTCGCGGGCGGTGTTCGTGTACGGCTTTCCCAAGAGCGCCAAAGCCAACCTTGACGCGGCGGAATTGGGTTCCTGGCAAAAGCTGGCCCGGATATACCCGGGCTTCAGTTCTGCGGATATAGCCAGAATCCTGAGCGCAGGTGAGTTAGAGGAGGTGAATTACAACCATACTTGCAGATCGCCGGCCATGCGGTAACACGGCTCAAGGACCGGCGGCGTTCGCCAATAAAAAAGCGTCTGCCTCCGGCTTCATCTTCGCGCTGATCGGTCCCGCCGCATGACCGGCTTTCCATGGCTGACGCCAGGTCAGCTCCCCTTTTTCATGATCGGCAATGATTTTGTTCGTCACCCTGGTGTAAACGTCCTGTTGGTCGCACATGCCGCCGTTTCCTGTCCAACGTTGCGCTCATGCGAGATTGGACAAATGGGCTGCGGCCGTCAAGTGGGCAGCCGGGCAGTTGTGCCATAAATTAAGATTTTTGACACCAATCAATGTGGTG